>JADJPK010000014.1 GCA_016713305.1 Betaproteobacteria bacterium | reverse complement strand
ATCCTGCGATGGAGGAAGCGCTGCATGACGTGCCCGTGTTTCGGGACTTCGCGGGGTTGAGCAACTGGGGCGACGCACTGCCCAGTGATTCGAGCATCCTGCGCTTTCGCCGGCTGCTGGAGCAGCACAAGCTGGCCGATCAGATCCTGGCCAGCGTCAACCAGCGGCTGGCCCATCAGGGCCTGCTGCTCAAGGCCGGCACGGTGGTGGACGCCACACTGATTGCCGCACCCAGTTCGACCAAGAACAAGGACGGCGCCAGGGATCCCGAGATGCACCAGAGCAAGAAGGGCAAGCAGTATTACTTCGGGATGAAGGCGCACATCGGGGTGGATGCCGAGTCGGGCCTGGTGCACACGGTGCGCGGCACGGCGGGCAACGTGGCGGACGTGGTCGAGGCCAACAGCCTGCTGCACGGGCACGAGCAAGTGGCCTTCGGCGATGCGGGCATGCAGGGTGTGCACAAGAGGGCAGATGCCAGGCCTGGGGTGAAGTGGCACGTGGCCATGCGCCCGGGCAAGCGCCGGGTGCTGGACAGGAGCGATCCGATTGATGCGCTGGTGGACAAGATCGAGAAACTCAAGGCCAGTGTGCGGGCCAAGGTGGAGCACCCGTTTCGGGTGATCAAGCGCCAGTTCGGGCATGTGAAGGTGCGCTACCGGGGGCTGGCCAAGAACACGGCGCAGCTCAAGACGCTGTTTGCGTTGAGCAATTTGTGGATGGTGCGGCACGTGCTGATGGGCCAGGTGCGCCCGCACGGGGCATGAGGCAGCGCGAAGGGGCGCAGGAGGGGCGCCAAAGCCTCGAAAAGAGCGCACGAGGGTAGTCAAAAGCCGCCGCAAACGCTCGCAAGAGCTTGGCTGGCGTGTCAGCGTTGAATCTCCAGGCTGCATCAGTGCATCAGCACAGGCGAATGTGCTTGGTGAAGAGCATCCCTAGATCAGGCGCGAGAGAACGCAAAGGCTGTTGCGGCAGAAGCTTGCGCGGCAGCCTGCGCATTGCGGTATCCGATGGAGCGATCGATCCACGGTTATCGGTGTTTCTTGCACGTTGTCGTGCAGAAGAGCCGGAGGTCGAGATACGTCTATCAGAAGTGCCTTTGGCCGAGCAGCTGCGCGGCCTGCGCTCAGGCGATTTCATGATCGGGTTCGCACATACGGCCGACGTCGGCGACGGCGTTGTTGCCGAACCAATGTGGCAAGACTCGCTGGTGATCGCGGTGCCAGCCCGACACGCATTGCTCGCTCACAAGGAGGTTCCACTCCACGAACTCGGAGGGCATCCGCTTGTCTTGTGCGATCCGCACGCATGCGAGGGTTATTGCCGCGAGCTGGGACGCCTCCTGCAAGCCGTGGAGCACAAACTAAACGTCGTGGAGGTAGTGTCCTCGCTGGACATGATGCTCACATTGGTCGGCGCAGGCTATGGCGTGGGCTTCATGACGGCGACCAAGGTTCCGGTCTCCCAACGGCCGGATGTGGTGATCCGTCCGCTGGCGATGGATTCCGCCGTGATCACGACCTACCTGCTTCGGCGCGACAACACCGATTTGTCGGCTTCGCTAGAGCGGTTTATCGACCGCCTACGCGACTCTTCGGTCGGCTGACTGCGTATTCCACGCGATGGCGGACACGATTCCATGCTGATGGCGGACAGTGTTCCAGCGTGATGGCGGACAGTGTTCCACGCTGAAGGCGGACAGCATTCCAAACTGATGGCGGACACCTGCGGGGTGTTCTGAGTGACCCGAACGCGGCATACGCTGCCCGGTTTTTTGACCGGAACCAGCGATGCCCACACCCAGGGTCACCATGAGCAAACTACGACACACACTGCAACTGCTGCACCGCGGGGCCTTGAGCACCCGTCAAATCGGTGCCGCCCTCGGCATCTCCAAATCCACTGTCAGCGAGATAGCCAGCTACGCGCGCGTGGCCGGCGTGGACTGGGCACTGGCCCAGAGCCTGAACGACGACGAACTCCAGGCCCGGCTCTACAAGCCACCCGTGGCGCGCGAGTCCCGGCACCTTGAACCCGACCACGCCCACATCCACCGCGAACTGCGCCGACCTGGCGTGACGCTGCAGTTGCTTTGGGAGGAATACCAGCAACAGCACAGCGGGCAGGCGTACAAGTACAGCGCCTTCTGCGAGAAGTACAAGGCCTGGGCCCGGCGCCTGCAGCGCTCCATGCGCCAGACCCACACGGGCGGTGACAAGCTCTTTGTGGACTACGCCGGCCAGACCGTTCCCGTGGTGGATGCCGACACTGGCGAGATACGCCAGGCCCAGGTCTTCGTGGCCGTGCTGGGCGCATCGAACTACACCTACGCCTGCGCCACCGCCAGCCAGAAGGCCACCGACTGGGTGGCCAGCATCATTAGCGCGCTGGAGTTCATCGGCGGCGTGCCCCGCCTGCTGGTGCCTGACCAGCCGCGCGCCCTCATGGCCCGACCCGACCGTTACGAGCCCACCGCGCACCGCCTGCTCGAAGAGCTCTGTGCGCACTACAGCCTGGCCGTGATGCCCGCGCGCCCGGCCAAGCCACGCGACAAACCCAAGGTGGAGGTCGCTGTGCAGGTGGTCGAGCGCTGGATTCTGGCCAGGCTGCGCCACCAGACCTTCTTCAGCCTGGCCGAGCTCAACCGGGCGATTGCCGCCTTGCTGGTGGACTTGAACCAGCGCGCGTTCAAGAAGCTGCCGGGCAACCGCACTAGCGCCTTCGCCGAATTCGACCGGCCAGCCCTGCGCCCCCTGCCGCCGGTGCGCATGCCCATCGCGCGCTTCAAACCCGCCCGCGTCAACATCGATTACCACGTTGAGCTCGATGGCCACTACTACTCGGTGCCCCACGCCCTGGTGGGTGAGCCGGTGGAGTTGCGCATCACGGCCGGCACGCTCGAAGTCCTGCACGGCAGCAAACGCGTGGCCGCCCACGCCCTCAATCCCCGACGGGGTGCACACACCACCACGCCCGAGCACATGCCGGCCTCGCACCGGGCGCACCTGCAGTGGACGCCGGCCAAGCTCATCGCCTGGGGTGAGCGCGTGGGCGCGGCCACCGCCGCCGTGGTGCGCTGGCAGATGGAGCACCGCCAGCATCCCGAGCAGGGTTACCGCTCCTGTCTGGGCCTCATGCGCCTGGGCCGTGAGTACGGGGCTGACCGGCTGGAGGCCGCCTGTGCGCGGGCGCAGTCGATTCGCTCACCGTCCTACAAGAGCATCGCCTCCATCCTGGGCTGCGGCCTGGACCAGCGGCCGCTGGATGCGCCGATGGCCGCACAGGCGAACCTGCCGCTGCACGAGAACGTGCGCGGGCCGGGCTACTACCACTGAACTCCAACGTGCAAGCAAACCTAACAAGGAAGAACCATGCTCAACGAACAGACCTTGAACCAACTGCGCGCCCTGCGCCTGGACGGCATGGTGGCCGCCCTCAGCGACGCGGCCACCCACATCACGGCCAGCGAGCTGCCCTTTGAACAACGCCTGGCGCTGCTGGTGCAGCGCGAGGTGGACTGGCGTGACAGCAAGCGCCTGGAGCGCCTGTTGAAGGCGGCCCGCCTGAAGGTCTCCAGTGCCTGCCTGGAGGACATCGACTGGCGCGCCAGCCGGGGCCTGAGCCGAGAGGTCATCACCAGCCTGGCCGGCGGGGACTGGCTGCGCCATGGCCACAACGTGCTGCTCACCGGCGCCACCGGGTGCGGCAAGACGTGGCTCGCCTGCGCACTGGGGCAGCAGGCCGCGCGCCTGGGCTTCTCGGTGCTCTACACCCGCGCGCCACGGCTGCTGCAGGAGCTGCACGTGGCCCACGGCGATGGCAGCCTGGGCAAACGGCTGGCGCAACTGGCGCGGCTGGACCTGCTCATCCTGGACGACTTCGGCATCGCGCCGATTGCCGCGCACGAGCGAAACGACCTGCTGGAATTGCTGGACGACCGGGTGGGCACGCGCTCGACGCTCATCACCAGCCAGTTGCCGGTGACGGCCTGGCACGCCTGGCTGGACGAGCCCACGCTGGCCGACGCCATCCTGGACCGCATCGTGCACGGCTCGCACAAGATAGCCCTCAAGGGCGAGTCGATGCGCAAGCTCACCAAGGCCGTCTGAGCCGGCCGCGCCGACCGCCATTCCACGCTGATGGCGGACACTTCGGCTACGATTTGAGCGTCACTCAGGACACCCGCGCAACGTGTCCGCCATCGCCTGGAACGCTGTCCGCGATGGGAATGGAATCACTGTCCGCCATCAGTGGAATGCGCAGCTGACGAAGCCCCGCCAGTAGACACCCTCAAGTATTGGTTTCTGCACCCAAAGAGCCGGACACCACCATTGCGTTCTTTGAGACCTCCGGCGACGAACTGGTAGGCAACGACGGCCCCTATGAAATCGTGGCGCATCTGCAGCGACCTCACGGGCAAGCCAGCTCCGTTGTTGAGCGCATCGCGCGTAGAGCGCTACAAATCGCAGGGGTAGGCGCAAGGTGATGGGCCTATGGTCGGAAGCGTCATCCCGGCCATAGGCCGACCCATGATTTAGGCCCCCTCAAGCACCACCGCATTGTCCACCAGCCTACGGACGCTCTGCCGCACATTTTCTGGGATAGGCTGCAGGGCAACGGCCTCGGGCGCATCCTCACGGCGCTGATAGTCGCCCATGATGACCCGGATGATCGCGGGCACGTTGGTCGGCGTAACGACATCGATGGCCGCACGGTCCCCCAGGTCCGGGTGCGGCTGGGTCAGCATGCGGTACAGATCCCACGAATCTGCGTGCGGGCACTGGTTCATGAGCACCTGGGCCAGCTTGTGTTTGAGCGGCACCAGTTGCCAGTCAGGAACCCGCTGCCCCCGATTGCCCAGAGTGATGGACAGCAGCTTGCCCGCTTTCAGCTCGCGGTTGATCTGATCCTTGGACTTTCCGGCCAGCTTGCCGAACAGCGGGACCGGCAGGTTGTTCGGCGATTCGTAGATGGCCAGCATTTCCTCGCGCTCGCGCTGGATGGCGGACACTTCCGGCTCAGGGGCATGCACCGGCGGCGGCGGCACCTGCGACAGCCGCTGGAACGTGATCCCGCCGCTGCTCGGAGTTACGACAATGGGCATGGCCACGACCGGAGGGACGCCGGGAGTGGGCTCGGCCATCGTGGGGGCCGCATCCACCGCTTCCTCCACTTCCGCCATCGCCGGCACCCCGTCGATACGAATGGTCAGGTGCGCGCTCGCGGCTTCCACTTCGCCCTGTTCGAGCAAGTCGAGGCGATCGGCCCAGTCCTGCATCATGCGGCGGCGCGGTTCCACGTACTTGGCGTGGTTGTAGGCCGAACTCACCTTGTTGGGGTCGGAGTGCGAAAGCTGAGCGTCCACCCAAATCTTCGGGTATCCGATCTCGTTGAGCGCGGTCGAGATGGTGCCGCGGATGCCGTGGCCGGTCAGGCGCCCCTCATAGCCCATGAGCTGCACGGCCTTGTTGAGGGTGTTCTCGCTGATGCGCTTCTTGAGTTCGCTGCGATGAGACAGCAGGTACTTCTGCGCCGGCCGCATCGCGCCCAGGAGATAGCGGACGATCTCGATGGCTTGCAGGGACAGGGGCACGATGTAGGGTGGCACGTCCTGCGGCCGCTTACCGGCCTTGCGCATCTCGTCCTGAAGCTGCTTGACGACCTGTGGCGGGATGATCCACAAGCCACGGTCGAGGTCGAACTGATCGGGTTCCGCCAACCGCAGCTCGCCGGTGCGCACACCCGTCAGGAGCAGCAAACGGATACCAAGCTGGGTCTGCCAGCCACGGGGGTTGTAGAGCCGGAGCGTCTGGAGGAACTCCGGCATCTCGGGCAGGTGCAGGTAGGGGTTGTGGGCCACGGGGGGCTTGGGTTCGGCCACCACGTCCAGGTCGGCCGCCGGGTTGACTTCCAACCCTTCGGCGATGACCAGGGCATAGTGGAACAACTGGTTGAACCAGGTGCGGGCCTTCTCGGCGGTGGTGAACGCCTTGCGCTTCTCGATCGCCGCCACGACGCCCACGAGCTGAGGCCGACGAATGTCGTAGATCGACATCTTCCCCAGGGTGGGCAGCACGTCCTTGTTGAAGATGCGCAGGATCTGCGAGAGCGTGCTTTGACGGCCTTCCTTGAGTTCCTTGCGGCGATGCTCGACCCAGGCATCGAAGACGTTCTTGAAGGTGTGTTCGCCTGCCAGCCTGGCCGCGTGCCGCCTGCGGTCGCGTTCGACCTGGGGTCGATCCCCTGGCGAGCAGGGCTTGGGCCTTGTCTCGCTAGGCGCGGGCCTCGCGCAGGCTGAGGGCGGGATAGCCGCCCAGGCACAGGCGCTTTTGCTTGCCCAGCCAGTAGTAGCGGAATTGCCACGACTTGCCGCCTGCGGCAGAGACCATCAGGCCCAGGCAGTCGTTGTCGGAGAGGGTGTAGCGCTTTCCGGTGGTCCTTCCCTGCCGGACGGTCAGATCAGAGAGTGCCATTTCGAGGCTCCTAAGTGATGACTTAGGCCCTATGCTCGTCATGGTCCCCGCTCAGCCCCAGCAACTATCCGGTAGCCGACCCACCCGCATTCTTGTGCCTCATTTAGCGACTCAAAAACGCTGGCTGTGGGTGGATTTCCGTGGCACTCGCTGGAACGAAAAAAGGAGCCGAAGCTCCTTTTTTCAATGACCTACAGACCTCAGTGGAAGTCTGTAGAACATAAATTGGAGCGGGAGACGAGTCTCGAACTCGCGACCTCAACCTTGGCAAGGTTGCGCTCTACCAACTGAGCTACTCCCGCTCGGGAAGAGGCCGAATTATAGGGGGCGGAGCGGATGTGTCAAGGCGATTTCGCCTCGTGCTGCTGCACCAGCGGCCAGGCGCGCCGCAGGTAGATCACCATGGAAATCAGGGTGAGCAAGGCCGCCACATAGACCAGCAGGACGCCCGCGGTCTGCAGCGGAATCACACCGAAAAGATCCTCCCAGTGCAGCAGCATGGCGAGCGCGGTCATCTGGCAGGCGGTCTTGAGTTTGCCGATGAACGAGACCGCCACCGACTTGCTCTGGCCGATCTTGGCCATCCATTCGCGCAGGGCCGAGATGGCGATCTCGCGGCCGATGATGATCACGGCCACGGCCACGTCGACGCGCCCCAGTTCGACGAGCACGATGAGCGTGGCCGTGACGAGCAGCTTGTCGGCCACGGGATCCAGAAAGGCTCCGAACGCCGAGGTCTGGTTGAGGCTGCGGGCGAGATAACCGTCGAGCCAGTCCGTGATGGCGCCGAACAGGAACAGATAGGCGGCCGTGACGTTCTTGGTGGTCAGACTCACGGCCGAATCGGGCAGATAGAACAGGACCACGAAGACGGGCACCAGGACGATGCGGGTCCAGGTGAGCAGGTTCGGCCAATTGAGGTGCACGGGCGCGGTCGTCTTTGGTGAAGCTGCTGGTAGATGCGTTCGGCGAGCTGGCGGCTGATGCCCTCCACCTGCTGCAATTCGTCGACGCTGGCCGCAAGTATGCCCTTCAAACCGCCGAAGCGGGCAAGCAGCCGTTGCCTCCGCTTCGCGCCGATCCCTTCGATGTCCTCCAGGCTCGAATGCGTACGGACCTTTCCCCTCCGTGCGCGATGCCCGGTGATGGCGAAACGATGGGCTTCGTCCCTGATCTGCTGGATGAGGTGCAGTCCGGGATGATCCGCCGGCAGGCGGACGATTTCTCCGGTGTCGGCCACGATGAGCTGTTCCAGTCCGGCCTTGCGCTCCTCTCCCTTGGCGACACCCACGACCGGCACGTCGTGCAGCCCCAGCGCCTGCAGGACGGGCAGCACGGCGGAGAGCTGGCCCTTGCCGCCATCGATGAGAATGAGTCCCGGCAGCTTCCCTTCCCCTTCGACGATGCGCCGGTAGCGGCGGTCCAGGGCCTGCTCCATGGCGGCGTAGTCGTCTCCCGGCGTGATGCCGGCGATGTTGAACCGGCGATATTCCGAATTGCGCATCTGGCCCTGGTCGTACACGACGCAGGAGGCCACCGTGGCCTCTCCCATGGTGTGGCTGATGTCGAAGCACTCGATCCGCTGGGCGCTCTCCGGCAAACCGAGGGCCTGCTGCAGGGCCGTGAGCCTGGCTTCCTGCGCCGCCTGCGTCGCCAGCCGCTGGGCGATCGCGAACCGGGCGTTCTGTTCGGCCATGTTCACCCACACCCGCCGCTCCCCGGTGGGGTTGCTCTGTATCTGGACACGCGAGCCCCGGCTTTCCGTGAGCAGCGCGGCCAGCGATTCGGTCTCGACGCCACGGTTCACATACACGACCGGCGGCATCGGACTGTTCAGATAGTGCTGCGCGAGGAATGCCTCGACGGCATCCGACTCGTCGTCCTCGCGGGCGTTCTGGGGGAAGTAGGAGCGGTCGCCGCGGTGAATGCCGCCGCGGATCATGACCAGATTCACCGCGATCATGCCGGCTTCCCGGACGACGGCCACCACGTCCGCGTCCAGCGCCTTGGCGCTCGACACGTACTGGCGGCTGCGGATGGCCTTCAGTGCCTTGAGCTGGTCGCGGAACTGCGCCGCGCGCTCGTATTCGAAGGCTTCCGCCGCCGCGGTCATGCGCGACTCGAGCGATTCCAGCACTTCGTCCTGACGGCCCTGGAGAAACAGTTCGGCATCGGCGACGTCGCGTGCGTAGTCCTCGGGCGCGATCAACGAGACGCAAGGCGCGGTGCACCGGTGGATCTGATGCAGCAGACAGGGGCGCGAGCGGTTGGAGAAGACGGTGTCGCGACAGGTGCGCAGACGGAAGACCTTCTGCAGGAGCTGGATGCTCTCCCGCACCGCGCTGGCGTGGGGGAACGGGCCGAAGTAGCGGCTGCGCTTGTCGAGCGGCCCGCGGTGGAAGGCGAGCCGGGGAAAGGTGTGCCCGGTGAGTGACAGATAGGGATACGACTTGTCGTCGCGGTAGAGGATGTTGTATCTCGGCCCGAGCGACTTGATGAGATTGTTCTCGAGCAGCAGCGCTTCGGCCTCGGACCGGGTGACCGTCGTCTCGATGGTGGTCACCTGTCCCACCATGATCTGGATGCGGGGCGACAGTGCGGCAGTCTTCTGGAAATACGAGCTGACCCGCTTCCTGAGATCCAGCGCCTTGCCCACATAGAGGACCTCGCCCTCCCGGCCCAGCATCCGGTAGACGCCCGGACGATGCGGCAGGTTGGCGAGGATTTCCTCGATCGGGTCGGGCGGGGCGTCGGGGCCGGAGGGCGACAGGGACATCGGGGACGTCGTGGGAGCGGCGACAGGCGCGTCCCCGGAGGTGCGCGTCAGCGTGGATCGAGATAGGCAGCGATGCTGCGGAAGACGTCCTCGAACATCTCCGCGGTCAGCCGCCGTGTCTGCGTATTGTATCGGGAGCAGTGATAGCTATCGAAGAGCCGGAGCCGGCCGGGCAGATCGGCGGTGGCGGCGTGGCCGAAGGTCGCGGCCGACGCCTTGAGTCCCAAGGCACGGAGGATCGCACCGTGCGCGATCTGTCCCAACGCGAGCACGGCACTGCCCGGCGCCAGCGCCTCGATCTCCTGTGCGAGGTACGCATTGCAGATCCGGACTTCCGCGGGCAGCGGCTTGTTTTCCGGGGGCCAGCACTTCACGGCGTTGGTGATGCGGCAGCCTGTGAGCTGCAGCCCGTCCTGCGGCGAAGCGCTGCCGCGATGATTGGACCAGCCGAACTTGTGCAGAGTGGCGTACAGAAGTTCACCGGCGTAGTCGCCGGTGAATGGACGGCCGGTGCGATTGGCTCCGTGCATGCCCGGAGCCAGGCCGACGATCAGCAGGCGGGGATGCGGATCACCGAAGGGCTCGACGGGACGTGCGTGATACCCGGGATGCTCCGCACGCGCCTGGGCGAGCGCGCAAGCCAGGCGCTCGCAGCGCGTGCACTGGAGAAGCTGCGGAAATTCCGGTTGGGTGTTTCGCAGCTTCGACTCCGGATGTCAGCGTGTGGCGCGGAACGGAACGATGGTCGCGCTCTGACGGGGGGCACGGGCGCGTTCCACCTGCCGCTCCGTGCCGTTCAATTCCTTGCGCAGGTCGTCGAGCGCGCCGCGCAGTTCGCCGAAGCTGTCCCACATCATGCGATTGATGCGCACGCAGGCGCCCATGGGGGAGGACGAACGGGAACGCTCCATGTCGATGCGGAACTGAAGGCCGCGAAGACGGGGCTGCAGATCGGGGGAGGCGCTGCTGATGAGCGCCTCGATGGTCTCGATGCGCTTGCGCTCGAACGCTTCGGGGTCGTCCTTGGCGAGCTTGCTCCACGTATCCCAGTCGAAAGTCATGTCAGGTCTCCATGCTGTCTTGGGCGGCCCTTGCCGTATCGGCGAGCGCGCCTGCCCGCCGATGGATAGCGAGTATCACGCCAGAGGCAGATCTCCGGAAGGGCTTTGCCAATGCGACAGGGTGGCGAGCGCATGAACATACTGGGGATGCTCGCGCAGGGCGGTGAAGCCGGCGGGCCGCGCGCGGCCGTGCAACCGCGCCATGGCCGCCAGTGTCGGGGCGGAGCAACGCGCCTTCAGATGATTCACAAGCTCGCGCGCCGAACTGGAATCGTTGCAAACCAAGACCATATCGCAGCCTGCCTCGAGCGCGGCCTCGGCCCGGTCCACGATGCCGCCCGCGCTGTGAGCGCCGACCATGGACAGATCGTCGCTGAAGACGATGCCCTGGAATCCGAGCTGGCCCCGCAGAATGTCCTTCAACCATCGGCGGGAATACCCGGCCGGCCGGTTGTCGACCGCGGGATAGATCACGTGGGCCGGCATCACGCCTGTCAATCCGTTCGACACGAGATGCTGGAAGGGGACGAGATCGTCCGCCGTGATCGTTGCCAGGTCGCGAGGGTCCACCGGCGCATCGACGTGAGAGTCGGCTTCGGCAAATCCATGACCGGGAAAATGCTTGCCGACGGCGCCCATGCCGCCCTCGGCAAGACCCGCCACGAGCGCACTCGCGAGTTCCGCGACCGCATAGGGATCGCGGTGGAACGAGCGGTCGCCGATCACGCGGCTGCGGCCATGGTCGAGGTCGAGCACCGGTGCGAATGTGAAGTCGACGCCCAGTGCGCGAAGCTCCAGCGCGAGTACTACACCTGCCTCGTGCGCGAGTCTTCGGCCGGTGTCGCGATGGTGCGTCCACGCCTTGCCGATCTCGCCCATGGCGGGAATGCGAGTGAAGTCCTGGCGGAAGCGCTGGACACGGCCACCCTCGTGATCCACCGCCACGAGCAGCCGCGGATTCCTGATTTCGTGGATGCTGGCAACGAGGGCCGCGAGCTGTCCGGGATCGACATAGTTGCGCGTGAACAGGATCACGCCGCCCGTGGCGGGATGCTGCAGCATGTCGCGTTCGTCCGGCTCCAGTTCGAGCCCGCGGACATCCAGCATCACAGGCCCCAGCGGCAGTTCCACCGGCTTCATTCCTCACCCCGTGTTTCGAGCACGACGAACGCGACCGCCATCGTGGCTTCGTCACTCAACGAGAGATGGTGGGCATGGATCGCGCGGGCGTCGAGCCACTCCTGCACCGCCGGGGCGAACGCGAACGACGGACGTCCCAGCGCATCCTTGTCGACCCACATCGCGCGCAGCGTCACCGGAGCCCGGATGCCGATGCCCGTGGCCTTGCCGAAGGCCTCCTTCGCAGCGAAACGCTTGGCCAGCCAGGAAGCGCCGTCGCGCGCGCTGCGGAACTCGGGCCACTCCGGTTCGGCCAGGATGCGGGCAGCGAAACGGTCGCCGTGCCGCGCCAGCGCATCGCGCACGCGGCCCACTTCCACCATGTCCACCCCGATGCCGTAGATCACGACGCGGCCGTCCGCACGCGGGAAGTCAATTCGAGATAGGCACGGACTGCCGCTCCCATGCCCATCTCCAGTGCGTCGGCGGTGAGCGCATGGCCGATGGAGACTTCCAGGACTCCGGGTACGCCGGCCAGGAAGTCGTCCAGATTGTCGAGGTTGAGATCGTGGCCGGCGTTCACGCCCAGTCCTGCTCTCCGGGCTGCCCGGGCGGTATCCGCATAACGCTGCAGGCTGTCTGCCTGTGAGGCAGTTCCATGTTCACGCGCATAGGGCTCCGTATAGAGCTCCACCCGATCCGCGCCGATCTCGCGGGCCCGTTCCATGGCCTGGGGGTCCGGATCCATGAACAGACTGACCCGCACATCCAGCGCATGCAGGTGCGCGATGACCGGCCGCAACCGCTCGCCGTCGCGGGCCAGATCCCACCCGTGATCCGACGTCGGCGCGTCCGGATCGTCCGGCACGAGCGTGCACTGGTGCGGCCTCACCTCCTCCACCAGCGCCATGACGTTGTGGAAGGGATTGCCCTCGATGTTGAACTCGCGCTCGGGATAGAAGCGCAGCAGTTCGGCGAGTTCCCGCACGTCGTGCGGACGGATGTGGCGGCCGTCCGGCCGCGGGTGGACGGTGAGGCCCGCGGCTCCGGCATTGAGCGCGATGCGTGCCATCTTCGTCACGCTGGGAATGCCCAGCGGACGTGTGTTGCGCACCAGGGCGACCTTGTTGAGATTGACCGAGAGTTTCGTCATGGCGATCCGGCGTTGTTGCGCACATCCAGGAGCAGCTGGCGCGAATGCAGCGGCGGGTTGCCGAGATGGTGCGAGATGAGCGCGCGCATGAGCTTCTTCGCTTCGGCCGCCGTGACCGGATCTCCGTAATCGCCCCGCTCCATGTCGAGGAGCGTCTTGCCGTACACGATCACCTGCTCCTCGCTTTCCGGCCCGGCGTGGACGACCGGGCCGCTCTCCGGAAGATAGCGGTAGCGCGTCCCGTCGATCAAGGGCGTGCCCAGCCGGGCGTCTTCCTGCAGCTGCAGGCCATAGCCCAGCTCGCCGAGCAGCGTGATCTCGAAGCGGCGCAGGACACGGCTCTGGAACGGCCCCGTCGCGAGTTCCCGCAGCGCCGCCTCATACGCATCGAAGAGGCCTTCGTGGGGATCGTCGCGCGCCAAAGCTGTCACCAGGAGCTCGTTGAGATAGAACCCGCACAGCAGCGCGGTACCGGAGAGTTGGGCAATCCCCCCTTGCCATTCCACCGTGTGGACGAGCCGCACCTCGGACTTGCCGGACCAGGTGACGAGCACCGGCTGCAACGGCAGGAGCAGCGAACGCAGCTGCGAAGTGGGCCGGCGGGCCCCCTGGCGACCGCGGCGACGCGGCCATGATGCCGCGTCAGCAGTTCGAGAATGAGGCTCGTCTCCTTCCAGGGACGGGTATGCAGCACGAACGCGGGCTCGTTGAGGACGCGTTTCTGCTCTCCCCCCCGCGCGGGCGGCGATCCGGGGGACTGGGGCGCGCCACCGTCAGGCATAGCCGTACTTGCGAAGGCGCCGCGGGTCATGGCTCCAGTCGGCGTCGACCCGTACCCGCACGTCAAGGTAGACGCGGCCCCCGAACTGGCGCTCCATGTCCAGACGCGCCTCCGTGGCAATGCGTTTCAGCTGCTGCCCGCCCTGTCCGATCACCATGCCCTTGTGAGTCTCGCGCGCGACGACCACCACGCACTCGATGCGCCGCAACTGCCCCTCGGTCTCGAAGCTCGTGACCACGACGCCCGTCCCGTAGGGCAGCTCGTCGCCGGTGAGACGGAAGATCTTCTCGCGCAGGATCTCGCCCGCCAGAAAGCGTTCGCTCCGGTCGGTGACCTGATCGACGTCGTAGAGCGCAGGGCCTTCGGGCAGACAGAGGGCGAGCGCGTCGAGCAGCGAGTCGCACTGCGTTCCCTTCTCCGCGCTGACGGGGACCATCGCGGCAAACTCCCGCTCGTGCTGCAACTGCGCCAGGAACGGCAGCAGGTCCTCCTTGCGCGCGATGAGATCGATCTTGTTCAGGGCCACGACGACGGGGACCTGGGGCGGTACCAGCCGCAGAACCTTCCGGTCCTCGTCGCCGAAGCGCGTTCCCTCCAGCACCAGCAGGATGACATCGACGTCCGAGAGACTGTCCGTGACGGCCCGGTTGAGGGCACGGTTGAGGGCGCCGCCGTGGCGCGTCTGATAGCCGGGCGTGTCGACGAAGACAAACTGCGCGTCTTCGCGGGACACGATGCCCAGCACGGCATGGCGTGTCGTCTGGGCCTTGCGGGACGTGATCGTCACCTTCTGGCCGACGAGACGATTGACGAGCGTGGACTTGCCCACGTTGGGCCGGCCGACCACGGCCACGAATCCGCACCGATGGGTCATGACTTGCCCTCCTTCACGATTTCCTCGAGCACTCTCTGCGCGGCCGACTGCTCCGCCGCGCGGCGGCTCACGCCCCGCCCTTTCTGTGCCATTGCGAGCATGTCCACCACGCACTCCACTTCGAACATCTGGCTGTGAGCCTCGCCCGAGATCCCGGTGACCCGATACTCCGGCAGCGGCATCCGGCGGGCCTGGAGCCATTCCTGCAGCGATGTCTTTGCATCCTTTCCCACACTGCGTGACTGGGCCGTGGCGAGCGCAGGCTCGAACAGCCGCAGGATCGCGGCCTGTGCGCGGTCATACCCGGCATCCAGAAAGACCGCGCCGAACAAGGCTTCCAGGGCATCGGCAAGCATCGATGGCCGCGAAGCCCCGCCGCTTCTCACCTCGCCTTCTCCAAGCAGCAGATGCCCCCCGAGGTCGATCCTCAGCGCCTGCTCGGCGAGGCTCGTCTGGTTCACGAGGGATGAGCGCAGGCGGGAGAGCTCTCCCTCCGGCATGGCCGGATGACGATCGAACAGGGCGGCGGCGATGACGCAATTGAGGACGGCGTCGCCGACGAATTCCAGCCGCTCGTTGTGCGGCTGGCCGTGGCTGCGATGCGTCAGCGCCTGGTGAAGCAGGTGGCGGTGGGTGAAGACATGGCCGAGCGCATCGTCCCGCTCGAGATCGTGCATCAGCGCGAGCGGCGCCTCAGCGGCCGCTGGTGATCTCGAAATCGAAGCACAGGCTCACGTGGCCGAACAGCGGTACCTTCTTGGCGTAGCTCGCGCTGATCGACACCGACTCGCCGTTCTTGGTGACCTCGAGGTCGCGGCCCTGGATGGAGGTGATGTCGTCGATGGACGCCCGCTTGTCGAAATTGCCCTGGATCTCCCTCGGGGACGTTCCTTCTCCCCCGCGCGCCAGCTCGGAGATGTGCTTCTTGATCGTGAAGTACTCGATGTAGGCGGGCAGCGCCTTCATGCCCACCAGGGCGGCGAAGAACAGCAGAAAGCCCACGAAGATCAGACCGATCAGGCTCAAACCGCGTTGTCTTTTCATTCCTGCTCCGCAAGCGATCAATTTGAAGGCGTCCCCGCTCATCTGATCGAGGTGCCCACCCGACTCAGTTGGCCGAAGTTCATCCAGATGAAGAACGCCCTGCCCACGATGTTCTCGTCCGGGACGAACCCCCAGTAACGGCTGTCGCTGCTGGAATCGCGGTTGTCGCCCATCATGAAGTAGTGCCCGGGCGGCACCTTGCAGCGGAAGCCATCGTCATTGTATTCGCAGTTCTCGCGATGCGGGAACGACCGCACGCCCGCCAGCTGGACCGGCGGCGCATCCAGGTTGACGATCGTGGAGTGCGGCTCGTCGCCCAGCTTCTCGCGGAAGCGCTTGGTGCTGATGAAGTTGAGTCCGTGTTCCAGGTAGCTGTAGTCGGGTTCCGCCTCCACCTCGACGAGCTTGCCGTTGATGGTGAGCCGCTTGCTGCGGTACTCCACCATGTCTCCCGGGGTGCCGATCACGCGCTTGATGTAGTCCACCGATGGATTCTCGGGGTAGCGGAACACCATGACGTCGCCACGCTTGGGGGAATTGAGATCGATCACCTTGACGTTCGCGACCGGCAGGCGGATGCCGTAGGTGAACTTGTTCACCAGGATGTAATCGCCGACCAGCAGCGTCGGGATCATGGAGCCGGAGGGAATCTTGAACGGTTCCACGAGAAAGGAGCGCAGCAGGAACACCACGAGGATCACCGGGAAGAAGCTGACGGGATACTCGATCCACCAGGGCACCCGCTGCTCGGAGGAGCGCCGCTTGCGGAAGACGAAGATGTCCAGCAGCCATACGCCGCCCGTGAAGACGAGCAGCAGAAGCATGATCAGGGCGAAGTTCATGGGTGTTCTTGGTTGGGGTGGAGGGGCTTCCTACTTGTCGCCCACCTGCAAAATGGCGAGGAACGCTTCCTGGGGAATCTCGACGTTGCCCACCTGCTTCATGCGCCGCTTGCCTTCCTTCTGCTTCTCAAGCAGCTTCTTCTTCCGGGTGATGTCGCCGCCGTAGCACTTGGCCAGCACGTTCTTGCGGAGCGCCTTGACCGTCTCGCGGGCGATGATGTGCGACCCGATGGCCGCCTGCACCGCGATGTCGAACATCTGCCGCGGGATCAGTTCGCGCATCTTCGACACCAGTTCGCGGCCGCGGTACTGCGAATTGGCCCGGTGCACGATGAGCGACAGGGCGTCGACGCGCTCGCTGTTGATGAGGATGTCGAGCTTGACCAGGTCGTCGGCGCGGAACTCCTTGAACTCGTAGTCGAGCGACGCGTAGCCGCGGCTCACGGACTTCAGCTTGTCGAAGAAGTCCATCACCACCTCGTTCAGGGGCAGGTCGTAGGTGAGCACGACCTGGCGTCCCGAATACTGGAGATTGCGCTGGGCACCCCGCTTCTGCATGCAGAGGGTGATGACGGGGCCGACGTAATCCTGCGGCGCCAGGATGGTCGCCGTGATGATGGGTTCGCGGATCTCCTCGATCTTGGACGGGTCGGGGAGCCGGGAGGGATTCTCGACCTCCAGCACCGTGCCGTCGCGCATGAGCACCTCGTAGATCACCGTGGGAGCGGTGGTGATCAGGTTCATGCCGTATTCGCGCTCCAGGCGCTCCTGCACGATGTCCATGTGCAACAGGCCGAGGAAGCCGCAGCGGAATCCGAAGCCCAGTGCCTGGGATGTCTCCGGTTCGTAGTGCAGCGACGAATCGTTGAGGTGCAGCTTTTCCAGCGCGTCGCGCAGGGCCTCGTACTCGTTGGACTCCACCGGATACAGACCGGCGAAGACCTGGGGCTTGATTTCCTTGAAGCCGGGCAGCGCCTCGACGGCGGGCCGCTGCACCTTGGTGATGGTGTCGCCGACGCGGGCGTCCTTCAGTTCCTTGATGCCCGCGATGACGAACCCCACCTCGCCGGCGGAAAGGCGTTCCACGGCGCGCGACTTGGGCGTGAACACGCCGACCTGCTCGCACAGATAGGAGGCCCCGCTCGACATGAGCAGCAGCTTTTCCTTCGGTTCGAGGGTGCCGTCCACCACCCGGACCAGCATGATGACGCCCACGTAGTTGTCGAACCACGAGTCGATGACGAGCGCCTTGAGCGGCGCTTCGGGGTCCCCCTTGGGCGGGGGGATGCGGGCGATGACGGCTTCCAAGATGTCCTGTACGCCCAGGCCGGTCTTGGCGCTGGCCCGCACCGCATCCTGGGCTGGAATGCCGACGATGTCCTCGATCTCGGTCATCACCCGCTCCGGCTCCGCGGAAGGCAGGTCGATCTTGTTCAGTACCGGCACCACCTCCACGCCCTGCTCGATGGCCGTGTAGCAGTTGGCGACCGTCTGGGCTTCCACGCCCTGTGAGGCGTCCACGACCAGCAGCGCGCCCTCGCAGGCGGCCAGGGAACGCGACACCTCGTAGGAGAAATCCACGTGTCCCGGAGTGTCGATGAGATTGAGGAGGTATTCCTGCCCGTCCAGGGCGCGATATCGCAGGGCGGCGGTCTGGGCCTTGATCGTGATGCCCCGCTCGCGCTCCAGATCCATGGAGTCCAGAACCTGCTCGGACATCTCGCGGTTGGACAGGCCGCCGCAGAATTGGATGAACCGATCCGCAAGCGTCGACTTGCCGTGATCGATGTGGGCGATGATGGAGAAGTTGCGGATGTGCTGCATCAACACGAAAAGGGGCACTGCGGTGCCCCTTTTCTCGAGAGTGCCGGAAAGCCGGCGATTCTAGCCGATTCGGCTGTCCCTGACCCGGTCAATTGGCGCCGTTGAGGCGCAGCGGCACGTAGAGGGAGGAATCCCCGCGCCGGATGAGCAGCGCGACGCTGCGGGACTTCTCGAACTGGGAAAGGACCTGGTTCAGCTGTTCCACGCTCTTGATGTCCTGATTGTTCACGGCGAGCAGCACGTCCCCCCGCCGGATCCCTGCCTTGGCCGCATTGCCCTGCGCATCCTCCACCAGCAAGCCCCCCGCGATACCCAGTTCCTTGCGCTGCTCGGCGGTGAGTTCGGTCAGCGCGAGCCCCAGCTTCGAGACCGCGTCGGCCGGCTTGGCCGCCGGCTTGCGGGCACGTTCGGCCCGTTTCTCGTCCTGGAGTTCGCCCACGGTGACGTTGAGGTCCTTTGCCGCGCCCTTGCGCCAGACCTGCATCTGTACCTTGGTGCCCGGACGCGTGGCGGCCACCAGCCGGGGCAGATCGGAGGAACTGTTCACCGGCTTTCCGTCGAACTTGAGGATCACATCGCTGGTTTCCACGCCGGCCTTGTCGGCGGGGCCGCCCTTCTCCACCGAATTGACCAGGGCGCCCTGTGCCTTGGGAAGACCGAAGGACTCCGCCAGTTCCTTGGTCACCTCCTGGATCACCACGGCGATCCGTCCGCGGGACACCCGGCCGGTCGTCTTCAGCTGGTTGGCGATATCCACGGCGACGTCGATGGGGATGGCGAAGGACAGCCCCATGAAGCCTCCGGTGCGGCTGTAGATCTGCGAGTTGATGCCCACCACCTCGCCGCGGAGATTGAACAGCGGACCGCCGGAATTGCCCGGATTGATGGCCACGTCGGTCTGGAGGAAAGGCGTGAAGTTCTCCTGCGGCAGCGAGCGGCCCTTGGCGCTGACGATCCCGGCGGTCACGGTGTTCTCGAAGCCGAAGGGCGAGCCGATGGCCAGCACCCATTCCCCGACGCGCAGCTTGTTGGGATCGCCGATGCGCACGACCGGCAGCGAGCCCGCCTCGATCTTGATGAGCGCGACGTCGGACCGGCGGTCGCTGCCGATCACCTTGGCCGTGTATTCGCGCTTGTCCGTCAGTCGGACCGTGACTTCGTCTCCGGCCTCCACGACGTGGGCGTTGGTGAGGATGTAACCGTCCGCGCTGATGATGAATCCGGAGCCGAGCGACCGCGCCTCGTTGTCGCGGGGAGCCTGTCCCGGCGGACGCCTGAAGAATTCGAGCGGATCCTCCTCTCCTCCCGGTCCCGCGGCAGCACGCAGGGAGGTCGTGCTGATGTTGACGACCGTGGGCCCCTGCTCGTCGACCAGGTCGGTGAAGTCCGGCAGATCGCGCGCGGACGCCGGAACGGCGAGCACCAGGGAGAACAGCAGACCGTACAGAGGTTTCATCATGGAAGCGCGGAGTCCTCTCTTGTCGTTCGGAAAGCGGCGCCTCGGACGCCGGGAATTCAGGGCTGGCGGGACCTGGGCGTCAGAGCGTTGGCGATGGTGACGACTGTCACGGCCGGGGCCTCCCCCAGCACCGTGATGCGCTGGTCACCCAGCACCCGCGTATAGATGTTGATGGCGCCGCGCTGCACGAGCCCTTCCGCCACCTTCTGCCTGGCCGGCTCGATGAACACCGAGATGGCGGCAAGGCCATCGGAAAGCACCATGTGCGTCACGTAGGCCGGCGGCGCGCTGTCCTTCGCCCGTCGCACCTCCACGATCTTGCGAAAACCCGCGGGCGGCGACTTGATCACCCATTCCGATTCCGCCGCCGCACTCTCCTGGGAAGCATCCTGCGACGGTCCCGGGGCAGGTAGCGGCATGCTGGGTTGAAGGAGCTGACGCGAGATCTGGCCGCCGATCTGCACCTGGGTGAAGGCGAACTGCTCGATGACCTGCCCGCGCTCGCCGATCATCTTCGCCTTGAGCAGCAGGCCCGTATTGGCATCGGCCCAGAACTTGTGTCCGTACCGCATGCTGTCCTTGGGTTCCAGGATCAGCGTCTGAGCATCGTGATCGGCCACCCGTTCCACGTCCGCCTTCTTGACGTGGTAATGGTCCGTGACGGCGGTGAGCTGGTCGGGAAGGATCTGCGGAAACGTCCGGCGGGGACGCCGGCGATCGACACGGAACGACTTGCTGTCGGGGTGATAGGTGAAGACGATCTCGTTGTTGCGCACGACTTCGCGCCGGGGACCGTCGAGGGTCTCGAGGCGTTCGATCTCGTTCGTTCCGTCCATCACGTGAACGATCCGGGACGTTTCGACCGTGTCTCCCTGCTGGTAGACGAAGGTGCCTGCGTAATTGAGTTGCCGTGCCGCCGTGGCGATGCGCTGGAGCCAGTTGAGGGCGTCAGCCTGGGGCAGCGCATCGGCCAGAGCCGTCGATGCCGCCAGGCAGCCTCCGATCAGAACCGACCAGCCGCGCCAGAGTTGGAGCGTCATGGGAAGGAGCGGTTATCGAGTCGAAACGGTCCGGACGTAGGAGGCGGCGCCGTGAATGGCGCCGGTGGGCGAGTATTCCTGGTGAGCCATCATGTAGTCGCTGACGTCCGCGTCCATCTGCTGCGCGGTCATGCTTGCCTTGATGGGTCCCTCGGACGGAACCGTCGCAACGGTGGACGGTGCCAACGCGGGAGCCCCGGGGGGATTCAGGGTTGCGAGCCATCCCACGACGGCCACGCCTGCGATGGTGGCGGCTGCGGAGAGCGCAAAGACGTAGGGCTTTCGGGCCACCCTGCCGGAGGCAGGAGGTCGGGGCGCGAGAATGGTGGGTTCCTGCGCGAGGGCCAGGGATACCTTCGATGCGAAGCCGGTGCTGAATGCGTTTTCGCCCCGCAGGACATCCCCGATCAGGTGATAGGTATCCCAGCATTGCGCCAGATCCCCATCCTCGGCCGTCTTCTTCAACCGGGCGCCCAGGTCCTCGCCGTCGAGTTCCCCGTCCATGAGCGCCGAAACACGTTCCTGCTCTACCATCTCTTGTCCTTGCTCGTTCCCAACAAAGGCCTTAGCCGTTCTGCGATGGTTTCCTGCGCCCGGAAGATGCGGGAGCGCACCGTTCCTATGGGGCAGTTCATGATCGTGGCGATGTCCTCGTAGGACAGACCTTCGATCTCCCGCAGCGTGATTGCCATCCTGAGTTCCTCAGGCAACTCCAGCATGGTTTCGTTCACGGTGTTCGCGATCTGCTTCGTCATCAACTCGGCTTCGGGCGTGTTGACATCCCGCAGCTGGTCGCCGTCCTCGAAGCTTTCCGCTTCCTCGCTGTCGAACTCCGTCGTCGTGGGCGCGCGCCGTCCCATCGCCACCAGGTAGTTCTTGGCCGTGTTGATCCCGATCCGGTAGAGCCAGGTGTAGAACGCGCTCTCTCCCCGGAACGACGGCAATGCCCGGTAGGCCTTGATGAACGCTTCCTGCGCCACGTCCTCCACTTCCGCCGAATCGCGGATGAAACGCGACAACAGCCGGCCGAGCTTGCGCTGGTATTTTGCCACCAGCAGCTCGAACGCCCGCTTGTCCCCGCGCTGCGCCCGTTCGACCAGCTGCTGGTCGATTTCGCGATCGCTCATGCGGCTTGTCCCGGTCCGCCTCTCCTCGGCATACCCGACACGCTCCAATTGCCAAAGCGCCCGAGTATAGCTGTCGGCCCGGTCCACGGGATACAAGCACTTTCACACCGATGCGGCACAGACAACGCCCGGCAGGCGGAGTTTCAGCAGCGTCATGGCATTCGTTCAAAGCGCTTCACCTTGCTCTGCGCCATCGGCGCGGCGCCAGGGCCCCCAGCGCACGAAAACCCGCAGTCTCCGGTAGCTTTCGGGCTCGCATTCGTCCCTTGCCAGCACCAGTGTGCGGTACGCAGCGGGCACGCCGGTGAATGAGAGCACGGTCAGCCAGCGACCGCTGAGGGGAACCGACACGAGCCTGCCCGGAACGAGCGTTCCGTCCCTGACGGCGAGCCGAGCGGTTCCGTCCGGGCGCAGCGTCACCTCTGCAATGGCGCTCTTCGCCGATCGCAAGGCGTGTACGCGGATCTGGCGAACGCCCCAACCCACCAGCAGAACGGCCGACGGCGCCGCGAGGTAAGCGGGCATGCCGGAAAGCGCGGCGGCTGCCGCGGCCAGGACATGAACGCCTCCCAGAACCAGGGCGAAACCGCGCGAACCGCGAAGCACCAACGGGAATTCAAAACTGTTCATGCGTCAGCCACCCGCAACTCGTACGCCCGGCACCGCCCGACACCTGCCGCATTGTCGACTCTCTATAATCGGCCCGGTCACTCCTTCCTTCCGGGACCCCCGTTCCATGCAACGATCATCGGAGATTCCCGCCCCCGGCGCTTTGATCTGTTCGGGGTTGTCCCGCGATCCGTTCCTGCGTCCCGGACTTGCCCGCGCCGACGTGACCGGGCCGGACGCCGCTTCCTTCCTCAACGGTCAGTTCACGGCGGACGTCCAGCACCTGGCGTCAGGACGCTGGACCTGGTCGGGATTCTGCTCCGCCAAGGGCCGCCTCCTCGCCACGTTCCGCATCGCTCGCCTGCCCGGTGGCTTCGTCCTGCAGATTCCGTCCGCCGTCGCCGGCGATTTTCTCACTCGGCTGCGCAGGTTCGTGCTCCGGGCGAAGGTGAGTCTGCCGGCCGCCGCGACACCCGGATCGACCGCCGAATTCGACGGCCGGCACACCGCGGCTGATGCCATTCCGGGGCTGGACCGCTGGCCGGGCGAAGGTGAAGTGACCGAAGCCGGCGGCTGCATCCTGTTCGGGGTCGAGAACGGCCGGGTCCTGGCGATGGGAACTTCCTTCGACGGGGTTCGCGACGCCGCCCCGGGAGGGGAATGGCGCAATGACGTGATGAGCGGCTACCCGTGGATTCTGCCGGGGGCCCAGGAGATGTTCGTTCCCCAGATGGTGGGCCTGGAGACGGTCGGCGGCGTGAGCTTCACCAAGGGCTGCTACCCCGGACAGGAGATCGTGGCCAGATCGCAGTATCTGGGCGAGGTGAAGCGGCGCCTCTTCCGGATCACCGCGAGTGCGGCCAGGGTTCCGCAGCCCGGCGAAACGGTATCGGTGGCGTCCACGTCCCAACCGGCCGGCACGGTGCTCATCGGTTCGCCGGCGGACGATTCCGCCGTCGTGGCGTTGGCGGTTCTGGACGTACGCCTCGGCAGCGCGGACGACTTGACGCTGGCTGATGGGGTCGGCATCGATTCGTGCGAAGCCGTGCATCCCTCCCGGGAATGAGCCGTCACTACTACGTGTACTACCGGATCGACCCGCGGCTCGCGGACGAGGCTGCCCGCACGATCGACGCACTCCAGCGCGACCTGCGCAGCCGCACCGGGATCGCCGGCCGGCGACTGCGGCGCGCGGAGGATCCGTCGACATGGATGGAGATCTACGAGAAGGTGTTGGAGCACGCGCCGTTCGAATCGGCCCTGCGCGAACTGGGTGCCGGAGAGGGTGCCCAGCGCATCCTCGCGCCAGGTGCCGTCCGTCACGTCGAGTGCTTCGAGGACTGAGCCATGTGCCTGGTGATGCTCGCGCTCGACCTGCATCCGGATTACCCGCTGGTTCTCGCCGCGAACCGGGACGAATTCCACAGGCGGCCGACCCGCGAGGCGCACGCCTGGCCCGATGCGCCGGGGGTGATCGGAGGGCGTGACCTCGAAAAGGGCGGCACCTGGCTCGCCGTGGCAGGCCGCGGCGCACTGGCCGTGGTCACGAACTACCGCGACCCCTCGAACCGGGTGACCGGGGGTCCTTCCCGCGGCCTGCTGGTGAGCGACTTCCTCACGTCCGCGGGAACAGACGCCGGGACGTTCGTCCGCGACCGTACGCGGCCGGAGCGCGGATACGATGGCTTCAATCTCATCGCGGCGGACGCCGGAGGCGTCTGGTACGGTTCCAACCGCGGCCCCGTCCTCGAACTGCGCAAGGGTCTCCACGGCTTGAGCAATCATCTGCTGGACACGCAGTGGCCCAAGGTCCGCCGGACCCGCGCCCGGTTCGAAGCCGCGCTGGCCCACCGGCAAGGCACCCTCTCGGAATCGCTGTTCGATGCGCTGCGCGACACGGAAGGGGTCGCGGATGACGAATTGCCCCGCACGGGAGTGCCGCTCGAGTGGGAAAGGCGGCTGGCGCCCCCGTTCATCGTCTCGCCGGACTACGGCACGCGCTGCTCGACGGTGATCACGATCGACCGCGCAAGACGTGCCGTCCTCGCCGAGCGCACCTTCGATGCCGCCGGCTTGGAAACCGGCATGCGGACGCTGGAACTGACGCTGGAACGTCTTCCCGGCGAAAGACCGGAGGCCGTCAATTCGAGCCCGGCCGCGTGAGCCTCATCGCACGGTGTGGAATGCCCGCATCGTCGAACACCGGGCCCAGCGCCTCGAAGCCCAGGCGTTCGTAGAAGCCGATGGCACTCAACTGCGCATTGAGCCGCAACTGTCCGTGGCCCCGTTCAGCCCCCGCCTCGACCAGGGTGCGGAGGATCGCATCGCCCACGCCCCGGCCGCGCCACGGTGCGATCACCGCCATGCGGCCGATGTGGCCGTCCGGGAGGAGACGGCCGGTTCCGAGGGGTTCGCCGTCCTGGCCCACGGCGAGGACATGCAGGCTGACAGCGTCGGCGTCGTCCCACTCCAGCGCTTCGGGGACCCGCTGTTCCTCGATGAAGACCTTGCGCCTGACGGCGGAGAGGCGCACGCGCTCCTCTGCCCACGAGACCCGAAGCACACGGTAGGATCCGGATGGCATGACTCGACTTCCCCCACAGGACACGTTCGCCGCGGCACCTCATCCGGAATGGGATGAACAGGCCGCGGCCGCCTGCCCGGACGAACTCTCGCTGCGCGCGCTGACGTCGCGCTGGATCGGCGGCGACCCGACCCTCGCGCTCTATGGCGGCGGCAATACCTCC
The DNA here is from genome assembly GCA_016713305.1 of Betaproteobacteria bacterium. Classification (NCBI taxonomy): domain Bacteria; kingdom Pseudomonadati; phylum Pseudomonadota; class Betaproteobacteria; species Betaproteobacteria bacterium. Next base: position 163,582 of record JADJPK010000014.1, on the reverse strand, counting down.
GTCAAGGCGCCGTGGACCGCAGCCGAAGCTTCGGCGTCGACCGCGCTCTTCGTCAAGGGCAGCGGCGCGGATCTCGCCGCAGTGACTCCCGGCGATTTCACCCCCGTGGCACTGGATCGCGCGCTCGCGCTGCTCGACGCGCACGATCTCGACAACGACGCGCTCATGCGCGCCCTCGGCCCGCTCAAGCTCGATCCGGCCTCGCCGCGCCCCTCCATCGAAACGCTCATGCATGCCTGCCTGCCGCACCGGTACGTGGAGCACACGCATGCGGACGCGGTTCTCGCGGTGATCAACACCGAGGGAGGAGAAGCGTCGGCAGCGAGGGTGTTCGGATCGTGCGCGCCCCTGGTGCCGTTCCGCCATTCCGGTTTCGACCTCGCCATGGCGTGTGCCGACGTGTACCGGCGCGAAGCCACGGACGCGAGCATCGGGCTGCTGCTCGCCTTTCACGGCGTGGTGGCCTTCGGTGATTCCGCGCGGCAGTCTTACGAGCACCTGTACGAGCTCGTGCGTCGCGCCGAGCGCCATCTCCAGGAAAACGGCGCGTGGGATCTCCCTCGGGCTGTATCGCCGGTGCGCTCTTGGGAGACCGCTCTGCGGCTGGCTCGTCTGCGCGCTGGCCTTTCGGTCGCGTCCGGCTTCCCCATGGTGCTCACGGTCGACGATTCTCCCGAAGCCGTCGCCTTCTGTCGCCGCAGCGACGCAACGGTCCTCGCCCGCATCGGCCCGCCCACGCCGCAGCACGCGGTCTTCACCAAGCGCTTCCCCGCTCTCCGGGACGGATGTCGCCGGTTATGCCGCGGAGTACCGCCACTACGCGGCGGAACATGGCGGCGAGTTCCCGGAAGACCGCATCCCGGATCCCGCTCCCCGCGTTCTGCTGGATCCGTCCGTGGGGATGATCGCCGCGAGCGTCGATGCGATGCACGCGCGCATGACCGCCAACGTCTACCGGCACGACATCGAGATCGTTTCCCGGGCGGATGCGCTGGACCGATACGTGTCGCTGCCGGCCGATGCCATTCTCGCCGCCGAGGTGCACTACGGCGGCTTCGACCGCGCGCTGTTGCGCCGCCGTGCGGATGACCTGCCTCTGCTGGGCTGTGTGGTCGCGTTGGTCGGCCAGCCGCGTCCGGATATCGCTGACGCCTTGGAGCAATCGGGCGCGGACGTGCTGAGCACGACGGCCGCGGACGAGCGTTTTGCGCTCGAAGCCGCGTATTCGCACGGCGGCCTCGACGTATGCGTGACGCTGGAGGCCGGGTCGGGGCCAGGCGCCAGGATCGAATCGCTCCTGGCCTGCTCACCGTCGGGCGGACGCGTCGTTCCGCTCGCACCGGCCACGCGCGTGCCGGATCTTCGGGTCACGCTGGTGCGCGACTGGCGTGCCGTGACAGGAATCGCCTCATGACAGACAGAACACCGTTCTTCACTCTGCGCCGCGCCGGTCCGGGCGCCTTCGACATCCTCGACCAGCGGGCGCTCCCCAATGTGGAGCGATACGTGCGGCTCGAATCGGCCGAGTCGACGGCGGATGCGATCCGCGCCCTGGCCGTCCGGGGAGCACCGGCGATCGGCTGCGCGGCAGCCTTCGGGGTGTCGGTCGAAGCGTACCGGTGTGCGGGGCTTCCCCGCGCCGACTTCGCCCGGGCGCTCGACGCAGGCTTCGCCGTGCTGGCGGCCAGCCGCCCCACGGCGGTCAATCTCTTCTGGGCACTGGAGCGCATGAAGCGCGTGCGCGATCTTCATCGCGATGCGGATCCGGCCAGCCTCGCGGGCCTTCTCGACGCGGAGGCATCCGCCATCACCGAAGAGGACGTCGCCGTCAATCGCCGCATGGGCGAGATCGGGGCGACGGTCGTGCCGGAGGAGGCCACGATCCTGACCCATTGCAACGCGGGTGCGCTCGCCACGGCGGGCCACGGCACGGCGCTGGGCGTGATCCGCTCGGCCGTGCAGGCGGGCAAGCGGGTTCAGGTCTATGCGGATGAAACCCGGCCCGTGCTCCAGGGAGCGCGCCTGACGGCATGGGAGCTGCACCGGGACGGAATCCCCGTCACGCTGCTTCCCGATGGCGCGTCCGGCCACCTGATGACGCGCCGCCGGGTCGATCTCGTGGTGGTCGGCGCGGACCGGGTGGCCGCCAACGGCGACGTCGCCAACAAGATCGGCACCTACAACCTCGCCGTTCTTGCCCGCCGGCACGGCGTGCCCTTCTACGTGGCGGCCCCGCTGTCGACCTTCGATCACAGCCTCGCCACCGGCGCGTCCATTCCCATCGAGGAACGCGACGGCGCCGAGGTGACGGGCTACGGAACCGAGTCGTGGGCGCCTGAGGGGATCGGCGTGTTCAATCCGGCGTTCGACGTGACGCCCGCCGAACTCATCACGGGTCTCATCACCGAAGCCGGCATCGTCCGCGAGCCCACATCAGAGAAAGTCGCGCCATTGCGAGGTGCGCGCCCGAAGTAGGAACAGTGCGCGGAACCGGCCGGACGGCCGGTTCTCACATGGTCATGCCGCCACTGACCTCGAGCACCGCTCCATTGATGAAGGAGGCTTCCTCCGACGCCAGGAAGGCGTAGGCGTTCGCGATGTCCTCCGGCTGGCCCAGTCGCCCCAGGGGAATCCGTTCGCGCATGCCGTCCAGCACCTTGTCGGGGATGCCCGCGATGATCGGCGTGGCGACGACGCCCGGACATACGGCATTCACCCGGATGCCCTTGCGCCCCAGTTCGCGCGCCCACGTCTTGACGAAGCCGATCACGCCGAACTTGCTCGCGGCGTAGTTGGTCTGGCCGAAGTTGCCGTAGATGCCCACGATGGACGAGGCATTGAGGATGACCCCCGAGCCCTGCTCCACCATGATGTCCACCACTGCCCGCGCGCAGTTGTAGGTGCCCTTGAGATTGACGTCGATGACGCGGTCGAACGCGGCATCGGACATCTTGCGCAGCTGGGCATCCATCACGATGCCTGCATTGTTCACCAGCGTGTCGATGCGTCCGTACTTCGCCATCGTCGCCTGCACCATGGCGTCGATCTGCGGTCGCTTGGTCACGTCCACGATGAACCCGAGCGCCTCCCCGCCTTCGGCCTTCACCTTGGCCACCGTCTCGTCGACGGCGTCCTGGCCCACGTCGCACACGATCACCCTGGCGCCTTCGCGCGCGAACTTGAGCGCCGTGGCCTGGCCGATGCCGCGTCCGGCGCCCGTGATGATCGAGACCTTGTCCTTCAGTCGCATGAAAAAGATTCCTTGTCTGTGTCAGTGAAGCGGGACCTGCGGGGCCTCACCGCTCGAACGGCGGCAGCGGGCCCTCCAGGATGCTCACGCGCGTGCCGGCGGGCACGGCGTCGAACAATTCGGCCAGTTCGGCGTTGCGCATGCGGACACAGCCGATCGAACCGGGTCTGCCCAGCTCGGTCGTGTCCGGCGTGCCGTGGATGTAGATATAGCGGCGCATCGTGTCCACATCGCCGAGCCGGTTGAAGCCGGGTTCGCAACCCGACAGCCAGAGGATGCGCGTGAGGATCCAGTCCCGACCCGGGAAGCGCTGTGCCAGTTCGGGGCCGTAGATCTCCCCGGTGGGACGCCGCTTGACGAATACCGTGTTCAGCGGGGCTCCGCCGCCGATCTTTGCGCGGATCACGTGTTCGCCGCGCGGCGTGCAGTAGCTGCCATTGCGTTCGCCGGCCCCGTTCTTCGACGTGGACACTGCATACGCCTTGACCAGTTCGCCCCCGTCCAGCAGCTCCAGCCGCTGCTGTTCGAGCGAAATGCGCACGGTCTTCATTCGGGCGTGCTCCGGCGCCGGTCACGGAAGAAGGCGCGCAACTGGTCCGCGCATTCGTCTGCCAGCAGTCCGCCGGTGACCGTGGCGTGGTGGTTCAGACGCTCCTCTGCGAAGAGATCGACCACGCTGCCGCAGGCGCCCGTCTTGGGGTCCGGGGCGCCGAAGACCACCCGGGCGACCCGGGCGTGCATGATGGCGCCGGCGCACATCACGCAAGGCTCGAGAGTGACGTAGAGCGTGGTGCCGGGAATCCGGTAGTTGCCGAGCGCTTGCATGGCCTGCCGCAGCGCCTGGATCTCCGCGTGGGCCGTCGTGTCGTGGCTCGCGATGGGATGATTGGACCCGCGTCCGAGAATCCGCCCGTCCTGCACCAGCACCGCACCGACCGGGACCTCCCCCGCCAGGGCCGCCTGTGCGGCGAGGGACAGGGCCTCCCGCATGAATGCCTCATCCCCGAGTTCTCGCGAGGCTGCCTGTTCCCAGGCCGGACTTGCCTGTCCCACTGCCGGATTCCGCCGTCGGTGCGTTCGAAAGGCCGCGATTATAAGAGCGGGCGCACCTTCCGCTCACGCAAATCCACCGCTGTCCCGCCCCATCCGCCACCTCCGCCCCCCCGCGGATTGACGCGTCCATATGTGACCGGATAGTCTCATATCCGATGAGCAGGGAAAACGAAGCGGTCTGGAAAGCGCTGTCGGATCCTGTCCGGCGCAGCATTCTCGATCTGCTTCGGACGGGACCGCAGACCACCGGTGCACTGTCGGCGCAGTTCGACCAGACGCGCTTCGGGGTCATGAAGCACCTCAAGGTCCTGGAGGCTGCCCGGCTCGTCCTGGTGGAACGGCGCGGAAGGGAACGCTGGAATTTCCTCAACGCGGTGGCACTCAGGCAGGCAACGGACCGGTGGCTCACGCCCTTCCAGGACGCATGGGCTCACCGCCTCGCAAGACTCGAACAACATCTGGAAAGAGGGACAGGGGGAATGACGACAGCGACGGGGCTGGGCCTGGACGTGCGGATGGAGGTGCGCATCGCGGCCGGCAAGGCGCGGGTATTCGAAGCGCTCACACGGGAGATCGGGGCCTGGTGGGTGCATCCCTATCGCCAAGCGGGTCCGGACAGCCGTCTGCGGCTGGAGCCGGCCATCGGCGAAGCGATGATCGAGACCGGGCCCGGTGGACACGAAGTGATCTGGGGCTACGTGGAGGAGATCCGGGTACCGGACCTCCTCTATCTCTCCGGCCGCTTTGCCGTCGTGAACGCGATCGCCGGCCGCGTGCATCTGGATCTCTCGGAAGATGGAGGCGAGACGATTCTGCGCGTTTCGCACACCGCCATCGGTAATATTGACGACGGGATGCGCGCGAACTTCACGGAAGGCTGGCGCGACCTGCTGGATGTGCGGCTCCGCGCTCACCTGCGAGGGGTTGGGGGTCGGCCGTGAAGAAGGACGCCATCGAACACGATACGGCCCTCTTCCGGGCGCTCATGGAATCCTGCAGGGCCATCGATCCCCAGGTTCGCGCCGGCATCATGTTCGGCTGTCCCGGCGTCTTCCACGGCCGACGCATGGCCGCCTGCGTCTACGGAGAGGCCATCGCACTGCGAATACCGCAGGAGGCCGCGCAGGGAGCGATCGACGGCGACCGCGCCGTACGATTCCAGCCCGGCGGACGCCCGCCCATGCGCGAGTGGATCGCGCTCTCCTGCCCTGCGGACGCGCTGGGTTCGGTGGAGGATCTCCTCGCCGTGGCCGTGCGGTACGCGGAGATCAACAATGAGTGAGTGGGCCGCCGACGAAGCCGAGCGCCGATTCGGGCTGGCGCCGGGAAGCTTTCCCTTCGCCAGCCGCTTCGTCGACGTGGCGGGCCACCGCGTCCACTACGTCGACGAAGGACAGGGCCCCACCCTGTTCATGCTCCACGGCAATCCGACGTGGAGTTACGTCTACCGCCATCTGATCGCGGACCTGCGCCGCGACTACCGGTGCGTGGCCATGGACCTGCCCGGCTTCGGGCTGTCCGAAGCCGCCGCGGGCTACGGATTCAGGCCGGACGAACACACGCTCGTGGTGGCCGAGGTGCTCCGGCGCCTGGACATTGCCGATGCCACCCTCGTTGCCCACGACTGGGGCGGGCCCATCGGGATCGGCGCCATGGGGCAGGCCTCGGGCCGCATCACCCGGCTGGCGCTCGGCAACACCTGGGCCTGGCCGGTCAACGGAGACCTGCACTTCGAGTGGTTCTCCAAACTGCTGGGGGGGCCCCTCGGGCGGTGGGCCGCGATGCGGCACGCCATCTTCGTGAACATGCTCATGCCCTCGACGATGAAGCGGCGTTCGCTCAGCGACGAGGAGATGAAAGCCTATCGCGCGCCGTTCGCCGACCGTGCCCGCCGTGTCCCCATGCACGTCTTCCCTGCCCAGATCACCGGCGCGGGGCGATGGCTCGCCACGGTCGAAGCGACCGCCAGACAGTTCCGGGGGCCGATGCACCTCCTCTGGCCTTCGGAGGACATCGCCTTCCGCGCCAGGGAACTCGCGCGCTGGAAGCGCCTCTGTCCGCAGGCAACCGTCACGCACATCGAGCGCTGTGGGCATTTTCTGTGGGAAGACGCATCGGATGAATGCGTCGCCGCGCTGCGCTCGTTCCTGGTGACCAGGCGGGGCGCGGAATCGATCGCCGCCTGAGCGGCGGCCAGCGTCGTTCAGCATCCCCGTCTCCCGGGTCACGGGCGAACGGTTCAGGCCAGACACTGCGCGGTTCGCGCCGGCCTCCGGGAAAGTCCGATCGATGTACCCGACCGCGCCCCAGGACCGGAGGGTTCCTAGCCGGTTTGCGTCTGGTCCCGGCGGAAGCGGCCCGGCGTGCATCCTGCCTCCCGCCGGAAGAATTTCACGAAGTTGCTCGCCTCCTCCATGCCCAGGCGTTCCGCGACGACAGCCACGGGTAGATCGGTGTGGACCAGCAGACGCTTGGCCTCCAGCACGATCCGCTGCGCGATGTACTGCTTTGCCGTGACTCCGGCCATCGCCATGCTCAGCCGGTTCAGGCTTCGTTCCGAGTAGCCCAACCGCTGCGCGTACTCGGCGACCCGCTGCACGCGGGTGAAATCCTGTGCCACCGCGTCGCGGAAGCGCTCGAAACGTGCCGCGTGACTTCCCCGCAGGGGCGTTCGAGGCGACTTCTGCCGATCCGCGATGGCCAAACGGGTGAGCACTTCCGCCAGCTGGCAGCGGAGCAAGGCGTGACGCTCCGCCGCCGTCCACGGCTGGAGGCTGTCGCGCCGCATGCGCGCGAGACCGTCGAGTGCCATGCGATGGGAGATCGGATCGAGCCGCATATGGCCGGGAAGTTCGTCCAGGCGGGGTCCTTCGAGCGCTTGCCCCTTTCCCTCTGACGAAAGCACCGGTCGAAGGAAGTCCGGCTCGAACAGCACGATCCAGGCGTCCCACTCCGAGCCCGGATCGAATCGCTGCGTCTCGCCGTTACGCACCAGCACCCAGGTTCCCGGACTGCATGGCGCCGGAACGAAATCCACCCAGTGGGTGCACCGTCCGCGAGTGATCGCCATCAGCAGGCAGAACTCGATGCGCTGCGCCCTCCGCAGCGTGTCCGCCTCGTCCCGTCGCCGCAGTTCCGACATGCGGAAGAGTTCCAGCTTGAGCCCGTACTCGGCCGGAGGACGGTACGCAAGGCGGATCGGCTCCTCGCGAGCTTCGGACCGTTCTGTCCGATTTATACCATTCACGGTCCGATCCTCACCTCGCGGAGGCCACGGCCAAGGAACACACTGAACTGTCTCATCTCACTGGAGCTGCCATGAAGAAGCACGACCTCGCAATCCCCCGGATCCACGCCCGGCGCCATGCCGTAGGTGCGCTTGTCGCGACAGCCGCGCTTGTTTTCACAATTTCACCGTTTTCTACCCATGCCAAGGACTCTGCCATGGACACTTCCCGCAAACAACAGGTCGCCGACCTGCTGAAGAGCATCGAGACCGGGGATCCGGCGCCCGCCGCCGTGGTCAATCCGGCCAAGTACATCCAGCACAATCTCGCGGTCGCGGACGGAATCGCGGGCTTCGCTGCCCTGCTTGAGGCGCTCCCCAAGGGATCGGCCCGGGTGAACACGGTCCGCCTGTTGCAGGACGGCGATCTGGTGGTAGCTCACACGGAGTACGAGTTCTTCGGTCCCAAGATCGGCTTCGACATCTTCCGCTTCGAAAACGGACGGATCGTCGATCACTGGGACAATCTGCAGGCGCGGCCGGACAAGCCGAATCCGAGCGGCCGGTCCATGACGGACGGGCCGACCCGCATCGATCCCTCCGCCGATACGGCTGCGACCAAAGCGCTGGTGGGCGCATTCGTCGACGACATCCTGGTGCATGGACGGATGGAACGGCTCGCCGGATACTTCGATGGGGACGCGTACGTGCAGCACAACCCGCAGGTGCCGGGCAAGGTCTCGGGCCTGGGCGGTGCCCTGCAAGCCATGGCCAAGGCAGGCATCACGATGCGCTACGACCGTGTGCACAAGTTGATCGGCGAAGGCGATTTCGCGCTGGTGGTGAGCGAGGGGGAGTTCGCGGGCAAGCCGGTCGCGTTCTACGACCTGTTCCGCGTGCAGGCCGGAAAGATCGCCGAGCACTGGGACGTCATCGAGCCGATTCCGCCCCGGGCGGAATGGAAGAACGGCAACGGAAAGTTCTGAGTGAGCCCGCGGTCCGGTGCAAGGGGCACCGGACCCGGGTCCGCGCTGGCGACGTGCGGCGAGCAGCCGCCTTGTCGTTGCGCCCGTTACAGACGCTCGACGATCGTCACGTTGGCCATGCCCCCGCCTTCGCACATGGTCTGCAGGCCGAAACGCTTGCCGTGGCGGTGCAGCGAGTGCACGAGCGTGGCCATGAGCTTGGCGCCGGTGGCGCCGAGCGGATGCCCCAGCGCAATGGCCCCCCCGTTGACGTTGAGCTTCGCGGGATCCCCGCCGACGGTCTTGAGCCACGCCATCGGCACGGGCGCAAACGCCTCGTTCACTTCGTACAGATCGATGTCGTCGATCTTCATCCCCGATCTTTGCAGCGCCCGCCGAGTTGCCGCGAGCGGCACGTCCAGCATCACGACGGGATCGTAGCCGAGCACGCTCATGTGATGGATGCGCGCCAGCGGCTTCGCGCCCAGCGCCTTCAACCCGCGCTCGTTCACGACCAGAAGACCGCTCGCGCCGTCGCAGATCTGGCTGGCGTTCGCCGCGGTGATCACGCCGCCTTCCCGCAGCAGCTTCACGCTCTGGATGCCAGTGAGCGACGCATCCTGCCGCACGCCCTCGTCGACCGTGTGCATCTCTCCCGTGCCCGGTTCGTTCGCGGGCCGCACCTCTACCGGGACGATCTCCGACTCGAACGCGCCCGCCTTGATGGCGGCGGTCGCCTTGCGGTGACTGTTCAGAGCGAACTCGTCCAGCGCATCCTTGGTGAAGCCGTGCTGCTTCGCCATCATCTCGGCCCCCGTGAACTGGCTGAAGTCCTCGGGGTAGCGGCTGCGCAGGCTGCAGTCCTGGTAGAAACCCATGCCTGCCTTCTGCGCGAGGATCGACGCGCTGAACATCGGCACGCGGGTCATGCTCTCCACACCGGCAGCGATCACGACGTCGTTCACGCCCGCCATCACCGCCTGCGCCGCGAAGTGCAGCGCCTGTTGCGACGATCCGCACTGCCGGTCGATGGTCGTGCCGGGCACCGTCAGCGGCAGCCTGGACGCGAGCACCGCGTTGCGGGCCACATTGACCGCCTGCTCGCCCACCTGCATGACACAACCCATGAAGACGTCGTCCACGAGCGCCGGATCGACGTGGCTGCGCGCCACCAGCGCGTCGAGCACCTGGGCGGCGAGGTCCACGGGATGCCACCCGGCGAGTCTGCCACCACGGCGGCCGCCTGCCGTACGGATGGCGTCTACGATGTAAGCCTCAGACATTTCCAGTTCCTTTCGTTGGTTGCCACATGCTTGGCGTGCCCGTCATCGCCCGACGGCGGGCAGGCGCGCGCAGGTCGCCCTCGGCTGCAACGCCGGAAGGCCCCTCCGCTGCCGTCACGCGCCGCTGGAGAATACTCCACGAAACGCGTGCGTCCCCGCCCTTCTGCCGAAGAGGCCGGCTCGTTCACGCAGGCGCGATCGGCGTGAGGATCCGTCCCGGATTGAGGATGCCCCGGGATCGAGTGCCTGCTTCAGCGCGCGCATCGTGGCGACCTCGGCTGCGCTTCGTGTATGGCGCAGAAAGTCGCGCTTGAGTACCCCGATCCCGTGCTCTGCCGACACCGAGCCGCGGTATTCGCTCATCAGCGAGTAGACACTTTCCTCGATGATTTCGAACAGTTCCGGACGGTCCTCCAAACGGTGGACGCCGATGTGGAGGTTGCCGTCGCCCACGTGGCCGAAGACGATCGTGTCGCACCGGGGATCCAGCGCAAGCACTGCTGCATCGAGCCGGTTCACGAAGGGCTCCATGTCGGCTACGGGCACGCTCACGTCGAAGGGCACGAGCGGCACCATCAGGCGCGCCACTTCGACAGAGATGTCGCGGAGGTGCCAGAGATGTTCGATCTCCGCCGCCGATTTCGCGATCACGGCATCGATCACCGCACCCCCCTCGATCGCCGACTGCAGCGTCGCTTCGACGCGGCCCGTCATGGCCGCCGCATCGGTGCCCGAAGCCTCCACGAGCGCGTAGAAAGGATGTCCACCGGCAAGGGGAGGCGGCCGGCCCGCCACGCGAAGAGCGCGCGAATAGTACGAATCCCACATGACTTCGAACGCCGTCAGCTCGCCTCCCAGACCGGATCGCACCCGCCGCAGCAGCGACCTCACTGCGGAGAAGTCCGGAAGGCAGCACAGCGCCACGGCTCGCTCTGCCGGCTTGGGCATGAGACGGACGATGGCCCGGGTGATGACGCCCAGCACGCCCTCGCTGCCGATGAAGAGCTGTTTCAGGTCCGGCCCGGTGTTGTTCTTGATCACGGGCGTCAATCCATCCAGCACGGTACCGTCGGCCAGCACGGCCTCGAGGCCGATGACCAGTTCACGCGTCATCCCGTAGCGGATGACCCGGTTCCCGCCGGCGTTGGTGGCAATGTTGCCTCCGATCGTGCAGCTTCCCCTGCCTCCCAGATCCAGCGGGAACAGGAACCCCAGCGGATCCACGTGCTCCTGCAGGGTCTGAAGGATCACGCCCGCCTGGACCGTGGCCATGCCCGCGTCGGCATCCACCGATTCGATGGCGCACATGCGTTCGAGAGACAGCACGGCTTCGCCTGCTCGCGGAAGCTGCCCCTGGGCAAGCCCGGTGCGGCCGCCCTGCGGCACCACGGCGATGCAGGCCGCATGACAGATCGCCATCGCCCGCGACACTTCACCGGTGTTCTGCGGTCGCAGCAACGCCAGCGGCCGTTCTCCGCGATGGCCGGCCACGTCGACGAGATACCGCTCCTCGACGTCTGCGCCGTCGAGAAATCCGCGTTCGCCCAGCGCGTCGCGCAAGGCTTGTCTTGCCTGCCGTTCATCCACTCCCGTGCCTCCTCTCCTCGCGGCCCGATCGTAGAACACCTGAGGTCGGAGCGCGATGGACACCGGTTCGGGCCTCTCTCCGGGCACCCGTCCGGCCCGGGCCGTCTGTCGCGCCTACAATCGGCATCCCACGGAAGGATCGAACCCATGAATCTTCGCGACGTATCCCTCGACGACAAGTTCGCGGATCCGGCCAGGCCGGCGTTGATGAGCGGCCCCCAGGCGCTGGTTCGCCTGCTCATCACCCAGCGGCAGCGGGACCTCGCTGCGGGGTTGAACACCGCCGGATTCGTGAGCGGCTACCGCGGCTCCCCCCTGGGCTATGTCGATCAGGCGATGTGGGACGCCGCGAAGTGGCTGGAAGAGAACCGCATCGTCTTCCAGCCGGGCATCAACGAGGATCTGGCGGCGACGGCCATCTGGGGGACGCAGCAGCTGACGGTCGCCAGGGACGCCACGGTGGATGGCGTGTTCTCGCTCTGGTACGGCAAGGGGCCTGGCGTGGATCGTTCGGGAGATCCCCTCAAGCACGGCAACTACACCGGCAGCCACCCGAACGGGGGCGTGCTGGTGCTGCTTGGCGACGATCATCCCGGCAAGTCCTCCACCATCGCGCACCACAGCGAGCAGGCCATGGTCGCGCACCAGATGCCGGTCGTGTACCCCGCGAACGTCGGCGAACTGGTCCGTTACGGTCTCCTGGGCTGGGCACTTTCGCGCTACGCGGGATGCTGGACCGCCTTCAAGTGCGTGAACGAATCCATCGAGCAGACCGCCACGGTGGCTGGCGAAACCGGCCTGCAGATCGCGACGCCGCCCAAGGGCGAACTGCCACCGGAGGGCCTGTATTACCGCGGCGTCTATGCGCCCGCGCGCGACGAGATGATCCACAAGCGCTACCGGCTTCCGCTGGTGCAGAAGTTCTGGCGCGCCAACCGCGTGGACCGCAGCGAGTTCGGGGTCGCAGCACCGCGGGTGGGCATCGTCACCGCGGGCAAGGCCTACGGCGACGTGATGCAGGCGCTGCGTCACCTGGGCATCGACGCCGGCCGTGCCCGCGCGCTCGGCGTGGATGTCTACAAGGTGGGCCTCATCTGGCCGCTGGAGCCGGAAGGATTGCGGGAGTTCTGTGCCTCATGCGCGGAACTCTTCTTCGTGGAAGAGAAGTCCGCGTTCATGGAACCGCAGGCGGCCGCCCTGCTCTACAACGACGAACGCCGTCCCCGCATCGTCGGCAAGCGCGACGAGCAGGGCAACACGCTGCTGCCTTCGGACGTGCAACTGGACTGGCTGGAGGTGGCGCTGGCCATCGCCCGCCGCCTCGAGGCCAATGGTCTGGCCGATGCCGCGGTGCAGGAACACATCGCCCGGGCGCAGGCTCTTTGCCACTCGGCCCTCTCCGTGGCCGATGCCACGCCCAAACGCCTGCCGTTCTTCTGTTCCGGCTGTCCGCACAACACGTCCACCAACGTGCCGGAGGGCAGCCTCGCCACGGCAGGCATCGGCTGCCACGGGATGGCGATGTGGGCCAAGCCAGGGACGACGCTGCTGGGAACCCAGATGGGAGGCGAAGGGGCGACCTGGGCCGCCCTGCAGCACTTCACGTCGCGCAAGCACATGTTCCAGAACCTGGGCGACGGGACCTATTACCACTCGGGCCTGCTCGCCATCCGCCAGGCCATCGCGGCGAAGGCGAACATCACCTACAAGATTCTCTTCAACGACGCCATCGCCATGACAGGCGGGCAGCCGGTCGAAGGTCCGCTGTCACCTGTGCTGATCGCCCAGCAGGTGCTGGCCGAAGGCGCCCGGAAAGTGGTGCTCGTGACGGAGGACCCGTCCCGCTATGCGCAGGGGGCCCTGCCGGCAGGGGTGCCGGTGCACCCTCGCAGCAAGCTCGACGAGGTTCAGCGGGAACTGAGGGAGGAACCCGGCTGCACGGTCATCATCTACGAGCAGACCTGCGCGGCGGAGAAGCGGCGGCGGCGCAAGCGCAAGGCGCTGGAGGATCCACCCGTGCGCATGGTGATCAACGATGCGGTCTGCGAAGGCTGCGGCGACTGTTCCGCGAAATCGGGCTGCGTTTCCATCGAGCCGCTCGAGACGCCGCTGGGGCGCAAGCGGCGCATCAATCAGTCGAGCTGCAACAAGGATTACAGCTGCGCCAAGGGATTCTGCCCCTCCTTCGTCACGCTGGAGGGAGTCGAGATGCGCAAGCGCGGCAAGGCCCGCATCGACGAAGCGCTATTCGCTTCCCTCCCCCCACCCCAGGTTCCACCGGTCCCCCCGATCGGCGCGGGCATCATGCTTGCGGGCATCGGCGGTACCGGCGTGGTCACGGTAGGTGCGGTGCTCGCGATGGCGGCGCACCTCCAGGGACTGCAGGCCTCGGTCTACGACATGACCGGCATGTCGCAGAAGAACGGCGCCGTGCTGAGCCACCTGCGGCTGACGTCCGGCAACACACCGATCTCCACCCAGGTCGTCGGCGTGGGCGAGGCGCAGCTCGTGATCGCCTTCGACCTGGTCGCTGCGCTCTCGGAGGAGGCCTATCGCACGCTGTCATCCGAAACCCGGTTCCTCGGAAACAACCGCGTGCAGATCACCTCCGCCTTCAATTTCAATCCCGACGAGAAGATCGACACTGGATTCATCACCCGCAAGATCGAAAGCCGCGTCCTCGGCGGCAACATCGCCTACGCAGACGCGACGGGGATCGCGCTCACGCTCTGCGGCGATGCCATCGGCGCGAACTTCTTCATGGTCGGCGTCGCCTTGCAGAGGGGCTGGTTGCCGCTTTCCATGGAAGCGATCGAGCGTGCCGTGCAACTGAATGGCGTACAGGTGGCGTTCAACCTGAACGCCATCCGGCTGGGCCGCCTGTGGGCGCACGATCCCGGCGCGGTCGACCAGCTGCTTCGGGACAACGGTTTCGTTCCCGTGGCGCCGGCGCCACAGACGCTCGACGAACTCGTCGCGGATCGCGCCAGACGTCTCACGGAGTATCAGAACGGCGCATACGCCGATCGTTTTCTCGCCACCATCCGCAAGGTGCGCGAAGCCGAGGGACGTGTGGCGCCAGGCCGTACCTCACTGACGGAGGCCGCCGTGCGCACGCTGCACAAGCTCATGGCCTACAAGGACGAATACGAGGTGGCTCGTCTGCACACCGATCCGGCGTTCCTGAAATCCATCGAAATGCAGTTCGAAGGCACCCCGACCATGAAGTTCCACATGGCCCCGCCGCTGTTCGCCAGGCGCGATCCGCGCACCGGCCATCTGCTGAAGCAGCAGTTCGGTCCCTGGGTCTTCACGGCCTTCAAGGTGCTCGCAAAGCTCAAGTTTCTCCGCGGTACGGCCCTGGACATCTTCGGACGCACGGCAGAACGGCAGATGGAGCGCAGACTGATCGCCGACTACGAAGCCCTCCTGGAACGGATCGCGGCGAAGCTCGATGCCGGGAATCATGCCGCCGCGGTGGAACTGGCGGGTGTCCCGCAGTCCATCCGCGGATTCGGCCACGTGAAGGAGGCGGCGGTGGCGAAGGCCGCGGAAACCAAACAGCGGCTCCTGATGGCGTTCGAGTCGCCGGCTGCAGAAACCCCGCAGGCGGCGGCCCGGGCCACGGCATAGGTCAGCGGCAGGTGCCGCGGAACCGTCGGCGCCCGCCCCGAGATCTCCGACGCGTGTGGAATGACGATAGGGTGCCCGCTGGACCAAGTGCGGCTTCACGGCAGTCCGGAAGCCGGAAGGCTCAAGGACAGAAGGCCCCGGCGTGTTCCGCCCGGGGCCTTCTGCATTCATGGGCGCGAGTCGCTGCGTTCGGTCGCTGCGTTCGGTCGCCGCGCCCGCGCCCTCAGTCGTGATCCTTCCTGCCCCGGCGATCGTGCCGGATCTCGCGCCGGTCGCGCTTGACTTCGCGCCGGTCGTGCCGCAGTTCATGGGTGTCGCGGGCGATCTCCCGCTTGGACGCCCCCTCGGCGACGTCCTCCTTCAACTCCCGCCGGTCTTCTCTGCGTTCTCGCCGGTCCTCACGCAGTTCCTTCCGGTTCTCCCGCGCTTCCTGTGCGCCGTTTCCCTGCGCCTGATCGTCTGCCATGACGGGCGTCACGGCACCCACGACTGCCAGCACGGCAATCCCCAGCAACAGCTTCGACATGAAACCTCCTTTGGTTGATCTTCCCTGGTCCGCCTCGCCGGCCATCTTGCGGGCGGTTGCAGGCGTAACGGCAGACGCCTTCAAGCGGTTTACGGCAGATCCCATTGATTGGCCCGCGCGGACGGAAGGCCCGGCGCGATCGGGCCACTCGATGGCACGGCGACACGCTGGCCGGCGGGCGTAGAATCCGGCCGCCGTCAATCAAGCACGAGGACACACATGGAGCCACACCCGCCCACGGCCATCATCACCGGCGGTGCCGGTGGCATCGGCGAAGCGACCGCCCGAGCGCTCGGTGCGCGCGGTTTCACCACGGTGATCGCCGACCTCCAGACCGAAGCCGCCGAAGAGACCGCCGCCCGGCTGGTGGCGGAAGGCATCCCCGCCACCGCGGTCACGCTCGACGTCACCGATCCCGCCAGTGCCGCCGCCATGGTGGCTGCGGTGCTCGCGCGTCACGGCCGGATCGACGTGCTCATCAACAACGCGGGCATCGAGAGTTCGCGTCCGTTTCTCGAACTCACCCTCGACGACTACGAACGCGTGATGCGGGTCAACACGACCGGCGTCTGGATCTGCTGCCAGGCCGTGATCCCGGTCATGCTGAAACAGGGCAAGGGGTCCATCGTCAATCTGAGTTCCGTGGCCGGTCAGCGCGGCGGTGGATTGCTGGGCACGGTGGCCTATTCGACCTCCAAGGGCGCGGTCATCGCCATGACAAAGGGCCTGGCGCGCGAGTTCGCCAAGTCGGGCATTCGCGTCAATGCCATCTCGCCGAGCCTTACCATGACCGCCCTGGCCGAAAGGCAGCTCCAGCGCCTGCCTCAGGGTACACTCGACAGAGTCATAGGCATGACGCCCATGGGCCGCGTGGCCCAGCCGCCCGAGATCGCGGCCGTCGTGGCCTTCCTCGCTTCCGACGAGGCTTCGTTCGTTACCGGACACGTCTACAACGTCGACGGCGGCAGCGCGATGTGACGGCGGAGGCTACCGCCTCCCTCTCTTGGTTTCCGGCGCTCACGAGGCGCCGTCGGCAAAGGACGCAGCATGACTGATGACCGCGTGGTCGCGGCGTATCTCATCGAGACGCCGCATTCGCTGGAACACGCCGCCGAGGTGATCGCCGGCGAGCAATCGAGCGGGACCTTCGTTTCCGTGCCCGGAGAAACGGTGGAATTGAAGGAGCGCTATGGCGCACGGGTCGAGCGGATCGAGCCGCGCGAGTCCGTCGCGGCACCGAGCCTCCCCGGATCCAAGCCGCCGAGATCCGCCGCCGGCGCGCCTTCGTACCGCCGCGGCATCGTCCACATCTCCTTTCCGCTCCACAATTTCGGCCCGTCCCTGCCTGCGCTCATGTCGACCGTCGCGGGCAATCTCTACGAGCTGCAGGAACTGTCCGGTGTGAGGCTGCTGGATCTCGAGTTGCCCGCCGCGTTCGCGCAGCGCTACCCCGGCCCCGGTTTCGGGATCGACGGGACCCGCAGGCTGGCGCAGGTGGAAGGCCGGCCGGTGATCGGCACCATCATCAAGCCGAGCGTGGGGCTGGCGCTGGACGAATTCGCGCCGCTCGTGCGCGATCTCGCCCTCGCCGGTCTGGACTTCATCAAGGACGACGAGCTGAACGCGGATGGTCCCTATGCACCGCTCGCGGAGCGCGTCGGCGTGGCCATGTACGAGATCGAGCGTGCGGCGGATCACACGGGACGCAAGGCGATGTACGCCTTCAACATCACCGGCGACATCGATCACATGCTCCGGTCGCACGACCTGGTGCGCGACGCGGGCGGCACCTGCGTGATGGTCAACGTGAACTGTGTGGGGCTTGCTGCCGTGGCCCATCTGCGGCGGCACTGCGAGCTCCCGATTCACGGTCACCGTGCCTGGTTCGGCGCGATGGCGCGCGATCCGATGCTGGGCATGGGCTTCACCGCCTTCCAGAAATTCTGGCGGCTGGCCGGCGTCGACCATCTTCACGTGGGCGGCTACGGCAGCAAGTTCTACGAGAGCGACGAAGAGGTCGGCCGGTCCATCCGCGATTGCCTCGCCCCGATGTTCGGCGGGTACCGCGTGATGCCCGCGATCTCGTCCGCCCAGTGGGCGGGCTCGGCGATGGACATCTACTCGACCACGGGGACCATGGACGTCGTGCATCTGGCCGGGGGCGGGATCATCGCGCATCCCGGTGGAACGGCCGCGGGCGTGCGCAGCATGCAGCAAGGGTGGGAGGCCGCAGTAGCGGGCGTACCTCTCGCCGAGTACGCGGCCACCCGTCCCGAGCTGAAGGCGGCGATCGACAAGTTCGGCAAGCGCTGACCATGAACACCGAACGCCTGCTCGCCTTCTACGGCGACGACTTCACCGGCTCCACCGATGCCATGGAGGCCCTCGCGCTGTCCGGGCTGCGCACCGTGCTGTTCCTGGCGCCGCCCGACCCTGCGCTCATGCGGGGCCGCTTCGCCGACGTGCGCTGCATCGGCGTGGCGGGGACCAGCCGCGCGATGACGCCCGCGGAAATGGACACCGAACTGTTCCCGGTCCTGCGCTGGCTGTGGAAGCTCGGGGCCCCGCTGTTGCACTACAAGGTGTGCTCGACGTTCGATTCCTCTCCGGCAATCGGCAACATCGGCCATGTCGTGGAATTCGCGCGGCGCGAGTTGAATTCGGAGGACGCCGTCCAGATCCTTGCCGGTGCGCCGCCGCTGCGCCGCTTCACCCTCTTCGGCAACCACTTCGCCGCCGCGGGGCCGGAGATCCACCGGCTCGACCGGCATCCGACGATGTCACGTCACCCGGCGACACCGATGCTGGAATCGGATCTGCGGCAGCACCTCGCAGCGCAGACCCCGCTCCCCGTATCCCTCATGAATCTCGTGGACCTCGACGGTGAGGATGCCTCCGTCGATGTCCGGTTCAGTGCGCGGATGCGGGAAGGCGCCGGCATGCTGCTGCACGACGTGCTCGATGCTCCGCGCTTGCGGCAGTCGGGCCGTCTCATCTGGCGCGAGGCGCAGGTGAGGCCCCAGTTCGTGGTGGGTTCGTCGGGCGTCGGCTATGCGCTCACGGCGCACTGGAGATCCACCGGGACGATTCCTGCCGGTCGGGCGCAGTTGCCGCGGATCGAACCTGTGAAGCAGCTGATCGCGATGTCGGGCAGCGCTTCGCCCATGACCGCACAGCAGATCGGCTGGGCCGCCGAACACGGATTCGAGACGATCCGGGCCTGCGCGGAAGATCTGGTCGACCCTGTCCGCGCAGGACCGGCTCGATCGGTGCTGCTCGACCGCGCCCTGTCCGCGCTCGCCTCCGGACGCAGCGTGCTTCTCTACACGGCCTCCGGCCCGGAGGATCCCAGCATCGGCGCCACACGAGCCTTGCTGGGCAGCGGCGGCACCGCCCGGCTGCTCGGAGCGGAACTGGGCCGGCTCGCCCGCGAGCTGCTATCGCGGACGGGGCTGAGACGTGTGGTGATCGCGGGGGGCGACACGTCGAGCTACGCGACTCAGGAGCTGGGTCTCTACGCCCTCGAAATGCAATCCGAGCTGACGCCGGGTGCGCCGCTGTGCCGGGGATACAGTGCCGACGCCCGTTTCGACGGCCTCGAAATCGCCCTCAAGGGCGGCCAGATGGGTGATGCCGACTACTTCGGCCGGGTGCGGGACGGGTGATGTTCCGCTGAACGCTGGACGGGCGCTGCTCGCGGCCCTTTCACAACCGTGCGAGGAACGCAGCCGCAACCCTGGCGCGTGAAGCCCCGGAACAGGACAGCGCATGAAGAAGGCTTCCGGGACGAGGCGGGCGGCGTACGATGCCGGCCAACGCCAGCCGAAGTCTGGGCGAGGCAAGCCCCGACGGGAAAGAACGAAAACGAGGGACGGAGGATCCGTGAAGCACGAACAAGACGCGCGCAATGGAAGCGCGGCAAGGGGGCCGCTGGCCTTCGCCGACCGGCTGCTGGGCTGGATTACCGAGCCCATCGTGGCGCTGCTGGTGATCGCCGAAATCGTGATCCTGTTCTCCGGGGTGGTGGCGCGCTACGTCCTCGAATCCCCCCTCGTGTGGACGGACGAACTCGCCTCCATGCTGTTCCTCTGGCTTGCCATGCTCGGTTCCGTGGTGGCCCTGCGCAAGAACGAGCACATGCGGATGACGGCGGTCGTCGGCATGGTCGGCCCGAAGACACGCGCATTCCTGGATGTGTTCGCCCTGGTCGCCGCTCTGGCGTTCCTCCTGCTGATCGTGGAACCGTCGTTCGAGTTCGCCCGCGACGAACAGATGATCACGACACCGGCGATGGATATTTCCAACGCCTGGCGCGCGGCGGCCCTGCCCGTCGGTTGCGGTCTCATGATCGTCGCGGCACTTGTCCGGCTGCTGCGGGCGGGCACATGGCGGCGTTTCATCGCGGCCGCGGCGATGGTGGGCGTGGCGATCGGCATCGTTCTGGCGCTGGGTCCTGTATTGCGCGGCCTGGGCAACGCCAACCTCCTCGTGTTCTTCGTGGGCGTCGTCTCCGTCGCCGTGTTCTCCGGCGTTCCCATCGCGTTCTCCTTCGGGCTCGCGACGTTCGGCTACCTGGCGGTGACCACCGACGTGCCGATGCCTGTCGTCGTGGGCCGCATGGACGAAGGGATGTCGCACCTCATCCTGCTCTCCGTGCCGCTGTTCGTGTTCCTCGGCCTGCTGATCGAGATGACCGGCATGGCCAAGGCGATGGTGAACTTCCTCGGCAATCTCCTCGGTCACGTGAAGGGCGGGCTCTCGTACGTGCTGGTGGGCTCCATGTACCTCGTGTCGGGGATCTCAGGTTCGAAGGCGGCGGACATGGCGGCGGTCGCGCCCGTGCTGTTCCCCGAAATGCAGGCCCGTGGCGCCAAGCGGGGTGATCTCGTCGCCCTGCTCTCCGCCACCGGTGCGCAGACCGAAACGATCCCGCCGAGCCTCGTGCTCATCACCATCGGATCGGTGACCGGCGTATCGATCGCGGCGCTCTTCACCGGCGGCCTGCTGCCGGGTCTGGTGCTGGCCATCACCCTGTGCTGCGTCGTCTGGTACCGCTACCGGCACGAGGATCTTTCGGCGGTGAGGAAAGCGACGCGAGGCGAGATCCTCAAGAGCCTCGTCGTGGCGTCCCCCGCCCTCGCACTCCCGTTCGTCATCCGTTCCGCGGTCGTCGGTGGCGTGGCCACGGCCACGGAGGTCTCCACCATCGGCATCGTCTACGCCACGCTGGCGGGACTTGTCATCTACCGCCGCTTCCCGTGGCGCCGGCTGATGCCCATGCTTGTCGAGACCGCGGCGCTGTCGGGGGCCATCCTCTTCATCATCGGCGCCGCGACGGGCATGGCGTGGTCGCTCACCCAGTCCGGCTTCTCGCAGGATCTGACGGAAGTCATGGCCCACCTGCCCGGGGGTGCCGCCGGCTTCCTCGCGGTATCCGTCGTGGTCTTCATCGTCCTGGGCAGCGTGCTGGAAGGGATCCCCGCCATCGTCCTGTTCGGGCCGCTGCTGTTCCCCATCGCCCGCGAGGTGGGCGTACACGAGATCCACTACGCCATGGTCGTCATCCTGTCCATGGGGGTGGGTCTGTTCGCACCGCCGTTCGGGGTGGGGTACTACGCGGCCTGCGCCGTGGGGCGCGCGTCGCCGGACGAAGGCATGAAGCCCATCGTGGGTTACATGCTGGCGCTGATCGCGGGCCTGATCGTCGTCGCGGCCGTGCCCTGGATTTCCATCGGGTTCCTCAAGTAGACCCAACCCATCGCTCACAAGGGAGGATTCGAAAAAATGTCCCACTTCAACCGCCGCCGGTTCGTGCAAGGCACCGCGGCCCTGTCCGCCGGCGCGCTGGCCGGGGTGTCCGGGCGCGCGAGCGCCGCGGAGTTCGTCTTCAAGTACGGCAACGACGTCCCGGCCACGCACCCCATGTCCGTGCGCATCAAGGAGGCGGCGGCCAAGATCCTGGAGGAATCCGGTGGCCGCGTGGAGATCCGCCTGTTCCCCAACAACCAGCTGGGCGGCGACACCGACATGCTGTCGCAGCTCCGTTCCGGCGCCCTGGAGATGTTCACGCTGTCGGGAAACATCCTCGCTACGCTCACCAAACCCACGTCCATCTACGGCATCGGCTACGCCTTTCCCGACTACAAGCACGTATGGGACGCCGTCGACGGCGACCTGGGCAACTACATGCGCGGCGTGATCTCGAAGATCGGCATCCATCCCCTGGACAAGATCTTCGACAACGGCTTCCGCCAGATCACCACCAGCACCAAGCCCATCAACACGCCGGACGATCTGAAGGGCTTCAAGATCCGCGTGCCGGTGAGCCCCCAGTGGACGTCCCTGTTCAAGTCGCTCGGTGCATCGCCCACGTCCATCAATTTCAGCGAGGTGTATTCGGCGCTGCAGACCAAGATCGTCGATGGGCAGGAAAACGCCCTGCAGCTCATCGACATCGCCAAGCTCTACGAGGTGCAGAAGTACGTCTCCATCACCAATCACATGTGGGATGGCTTCTTCTTCCTCATCAACGGCCGGATCTGGGCCAAGCTGCCGCCGAACCTGCAGGAGATCGTCGCCCGCAACATCAACGCCGCGGCGATCAAGGAGCGCGAGGACCTCGTCAAGCTCAACTCCATCTCCGAGGACAAGCTCAAGAAATCCGGGATGGTCTTCAACAAGACCGACCCCGCCGCCTTCCGGGCCGTGCTTTCGAAATCGGGCTACTACAAGGAGTGGAAGTCCACCTACGGCGCGGAGGCCTGGGCGCTGCTCGAGAAGTACACAGGGCCGCTGGGCTGACCCCGGCTGCTTCCTTCACTCGTTGCTCCCGCGCCGAGATGCGGTCTGACCCACAGCGCCTGCGTCCTGGCGCCGGAGCCCCACCATCGGATTCCTTCGCATGACCTCGAACACACCGAACACCGCCCGCGTCGCGCTCGTCACCGGTGCCGCCAAGGGCATCGGCGCCACCATCGCCCGTCGTCTCGCACAGGATGGCCGCCTTGTCGTGATCGGCGACATCGACGAAGCCACGGCACAGGGGACCGTCGACGAACTCTCCCGGGACGGGTTCGCGGCCGCCGCCGTCCGCCTCGACGTCGCGGACGCCGCGTCGGTGGCTTCCGCCTTCTCGTACATCGAAGGTCGCTGGGGCCGCTGCGACATCGTGGTGAACAACGCCGGCATTGCCAAGGCTTTTCCGTTCGTCGACTTTCCCCTGGAGAACTGGCAGGCCCATCTCAACGTGAACCTCACCGGCGCCTTCCTGTGCTCGCAGCACGGTGCGCGGTTGATGATGCGCGAGGGATGGGGCCGCATCGTCAACATCGCGTCCGTCGCCGGACTTCGTGCCGTGGGCGTGGGGCGCACCGGGTACGGAACCTCCAAGGCGGCGATCATCGGTCTCACGCGGCAGATGGCCGTCGAGCTGGCCGCTCATGGCATCACGGCCAACGCCATCGCGCCCGGTCCGGTCGACACGCCGATGACCCGCGTCTTCCATTCGCCCCAGTTCCGGCAGATGTATACCTCCGCGATTCCGATGAAACGCTACGGCACCCAGGAAGAGGTCGCCGACGCCGTGGCGTACGTCTCGTCGGAGGGGGCCGCCTATGTCACGGGAACCGTGATCCCGGTGGACGGCGGCTTCATGGCCTCGGGTGCGCACCGCTGGGAGTGAGGCACCCACGATCGAACGGAGGATGAGGGTGCTCTGCCTGGCATCCTGCGCACCCTCGCCTGCGTGAGCTGTCGACGCGGCGGACGGGCTGACCATGAGTGGCGACTCCGGGATGAGCCGGCGGCCGCGGGTTTCCGGACTGCCCGGCTTCCACCCTGCCACCGGGGTCGTCCCCGGACTGACCCGCGGGTCGGTGTGGAGAGCGTCGGAAGAACTTACACACGCTCGCCGCCCCAGCAACCGCTTTCGCGCGAACCCCTGCCACACAAGGAAATCCGGTTTCGGGCACGTTTCGTGGGTATGTCCGGGCCGATCACTCCAACAACACACAACAAGACCATGAACCCAGGGAAAATGCTGCGCGCCATCGTGGGCGCCTGTCTCGCCACCGCCACAGCCAGCGCCTTCGCTCTCGACGTCTCCTACGCCGATTTCGCCGACGTCTCCGGTCTCAAGCTGAACGACCGGGCGAACACGGTGGGCAACGCCGTCACCGACGATCAGGGCCGCAAGGTGCTCCGCCTCACGGACAACTACGGGCAGAAGGGTTCGGCCTTCATGACCTCGGCGTTCTCCCTCGCCGACGACATGTCCTTCAGCACCTATTTCCAGTTCCGCATGACCCAGGGCGACGGCTTCTACGAGGGGAGCGAGTACCCGGTCAAGGGAGCGGACGGCATCGTGTTCGTCGTCAACGCCCAGAACGACTGGACCGGTGGGGGCGGCGAGGGCATGGGCTACAAGGGTTACTGGGCGGGCCTGGGCGTGGAATTCGACACCTTCAACAACGGCACGCACGTGGACTCCGACGGCAACCACGTGGGCATCGACCTCGACGGTTCCGTGAACTCCGTGGCCCGCCAGCAGGTGACGCCGCTGTTCAACAACGGGCAGGTCTGGAGCGCCTGGGTGGATTACGACGGCGTGACCGACATGCTGGAAGTCCGTGTGGCGCAAGGCGGAGCCGCCCTGCGCCCCGATGCAGCCACCCTGAGCTACGAAGTCGACCTCTACGAGAAGGTCTACCAGCAGGACGTCTACTTCGGCTTCACCGCGGCGACCGGGTCGCTTCGCAATCATCAGGACATCCTGCGCTGGGAGGTCGAAACGATTGCGGCCCCGGTGCCCGAACCTGAATCGCTGGCCCTCCTGGGCATGGGCGCCCTGCTCCTCGGGGCGCGCACGCGGATTCTCGGCCGACGCCGCTGATCCTGCCCCGCACTCCCGCTCCGAAAGGGCCGGCCTACGACGCCGGCCCTTTTTCATGGCGTTCAGCGCTTCACGATCACCACTTCCAGATACTCCGCGGGGGCCACGAGCGACCTCTCGCCGGCCACGTTGAACTCCGCGAGCAGTTCGAGGATGTCGCGTTCCATCGCCTGCTGTCGTGACTCGTCCAGTGCTGCGAACGCCTTGTGCGTGGGTCCATAGTATTCGCGGAAGATCTGCACCCAGTGCTCGGCCGAGCGATAGCGGAAGTTGAAGTTGCGCCGTTCGCAGCGGATGTCCGCGGCTTGCGGCCCGAACAGTTCCACCAGATGCGGTTCGGACCCCCACAGTGCCGGTGACTTGACGCCCGCCGGCGGCGGCACATGGGCGCCGATGACCTTGAACAGACGGCCGATCAGTCCTTCCGGTGTCCAGTTCGCAAGACCGATGCGTCCGCCGCTTCGCGTCACACGCAGCATCTCCGACGCGGTCCGCTCGTGCTGCGGTGTGAACATGGCGCCAAACGTGGAGAGCACGGCGTCGAAGGCACCATCGTCGAACGGCAGCGCCTCGGCGTCCGCCACCTGGAAATGCACCGGCAGGTGCTCGGCCCGTGCGCGGTCCTTGCCCTTGTCCAGCAGCGCCGGCACGTAGTCCGTCGACGTCACCTCGGCGAAACGTCTCGCCGCCGCCAGAGTCGCATTGCCGTTCCCGGCCGCGACGTCCAGCACCTTCTCTCCGGCGCAGATGTCGGCCGCCTCGGCCAGCGATTCGCCCACGATCTGCAAGGTGGTGCCGATGACCGCGAAGTCGCCGCTGGCCCAGGTGGCCTGCTGCTTCTGCTTGATGGCGTCGAAATCGGGCACGTTCGTGCGAAGTGCGAAAAAGTCGTTCATGGTTTTCTCCGTGTCGTCAGGGGTCGGTTCGCCACGCGGGAACCGGCTCCGCTCGGTGCGAATCACCGTTGGCGGCTGCGGATGCCATGGTCGTCCCGGCCGCCCTGTGACGCTTCACTGAAAGTCCGCTGCGTTTGTTCATGCATCCGGAATTGCGGTTAAATCGGGTGCTCGTCGCGATTCCGCACGGAGGACAGGCTCGATGCTGCAGGATCCCCTGTCAGATGTACTACGCAGCGTCCGGTTGCGCGGCGCGATCTTCTACTACGTGAGTTTTCGCGGGGACTGGGTCGGCGAGACACCGGACTCGGCCATGCTGGCGCATGCGCTGATGCCCGGTGCGGAACACGTGCTCGCCTATCACCTCTTCGTGCGCGGCGACGGCTGGGCCGCGACGCAGGGCGAACCGCCTGTCCGGGTGAGCGGCGGCGAGATCGTCATGTTTCCGCGCGGAGACGCGCACGTGCTGTCCAGTGCGCCCGGAATGCGCGCGCGGCCGGACAACAGCGACTGGCGGCTCACTACGCGGGACGATCCCAAGCCGATTCCCGTCGCCTACCTCGATGGCGTGCTGCGACCCGGAGATCTGATTCCGGCCGAAGAGGCCACGACCGTCGTGGTGTGCGGATTCGTCGCGTGCGACCTGCGCCCCTTCAACCCGCTCATCAGCGCCCTGCCCCGCGTGCTTCATCTGGGGTCCGGCGGTGTGGGCGCGTGGGTCGCTCCCATCCTGGATCAGGCGGTGGCGGAATCGCGATCGAGCCGTGCGGGAAGCGCGGCCCTGCTGGATCGTGTAAGCGAGATGGTGTTCGTCGATGCGGCCAGGCGGCACCTCGAATCGCTGCCCGAGGGCGGCTCGGGCTGGCTTGCGGCGCTGCGGGACCGCCACGTCGGCAAGGCCATCGGGCTGCTGCACGCAAGACCGGCAGAGCCCTGGACGCTGGACGATCTCGGGCGGCAGGTGGGGCTGTCGCGCTCCGCGCTGCACGAGCGCTTCTCCTCGCTCGTAGGGCAGCCGCCCATGCAGTACCTCGCGCAGTGGCGCATCCAGCTCGCCGCCGGTCTTCTGCGCGAAGGCAATGCGATCGTCGCCGACATCGCGCAGCAGGTAGGCTACGACTCGGAAGCCGCCTTCGGACGCGCCTTCAAGCGCGTGGTGGGTCAACCACCTGCCGCATGGCGCCGCATGCATCGGGCGCCTCGGTCGGGTGAGACTTCCTCCCGGCACAGCGCGGGTAGCGGACCATCGGAGGCCTCGATCATTCTCCGGCGGAACGCCTCGCGAGCGGATTCGATGTCGCCGGAGGCGGCCGCCTTCCATCTCGTCCCCGGCCCCCGGGCGGGTGACCGTCACATGCCCAATGCGACCGGCCGCTTCCGTTCCAGAGCCGTGGGCGTCATGCCCGTGAGCTGCTTGAAGCTGCGGGTCATGTGGCTCTGATCAGCGAACCCCGCCTCCATCGCCACGCGAGTCAACGATTCGGCACCCGCTGCGATCAGCCGGCGAGCCAACCCGACTCGCGCCTCGGCAATGTAGCGTCGGGGTGTCACACCGGTCACGCGATGAAACGTTCGCGAGAAATGGCTGAGGCTCATGCGGGCGGCCTGCGCCATTTGCCGGACACTCACGCGCTCTGCCACATGTTGCTGGACGAAGTGGATGGCGAGGTGGATCCGCCGGTCGTCGGGTCCGTGGCAGAACTCGTCCGCCATGGCGGGCGGTGGATGATTCATCGGCGTTCTCCTCCTGGTTCGTCTCGGCGCTGGCCGCACGGTTCGATGCGGACACGCATTGCGAACGATCATGCGAGACACCGGCCTGCGAGGAAAAGATCCAGGGACCCCGCCGGGATCGCATCCGGGAGGCGCCGGGAAATTTGCCCGAGGACAGGCGGTGCAGATGTCGACGTGCAGCAGCAGGAAAGGAAGGTCGCGCGAAGCGCCCTCGCGTCGCTTCGCCACTACGACGACAGGTTCAACAGATCGATGACGTTCATTCGTGCGGCCAGCCGCACCAGTTCGATGTCGGTGGCCGCACCGAGCTTCTTCTTGATCTGGTAGTGGCAGTTGGAGACCGTCTTGGGGCTGATGTTGAGCGTACGCGCGATCTCCTCCGTGGAATGGGCCTCCACGAGCATGCGCAGGATCTCGAACTCGCGCACCGTCAGATCCGCCAGGGAGCGGTGTTCCACGCCCAGCTTGCTCAAGGCCAGCGCCTGCGCCACGTCGGGGCTCAACGCCCGCCGGCCTTCGTGCACTTCGCGCACGGCGCGCAGGAGCACATCGGCCGAACTGCTTTTCGTGACGTAGCCGTAGGCGCCGGCCTGCATGGCCTTGACGGCGAACAGGGGGTTCTCGTGCATGCTGAAGGCCAGGATGCGGATCTGGGGCAGGCGCTGCCCGATCCTTGCGATGGCTTCCAGGCCGCCCAGATTGGGCATGGACAGATCCATGATGACCACGTCCGGTTCGAGTTCGATGCAGCGCGCGTAGGCGCTTCCACCGTCGGAGGCCTCCCCCACGACTTCCATGCCGGTCTGCTTGGCAAGCAGCGAGCGATAGCCCTCCCGGACGATGGCGTGGTCGTCGGCAATCAGGATGCGAATGGGCGGCACGGTCACGGCGGTTCGCTCACACGGGTCCGGTCAATGGAATCCGCGCATGCACGACGAGTCCGCGCGTGGCGCCCTTGCGCAGCTTGAGCGCCCCGCCCAAGGCCGTGACTCGTTCCCGCATGCCCAGACGACCGCGTCCTTTCCGTTCGTCGACGGAGGTCTGGACGGCGTTGCCGTCATCCTCCACCGTTACATCCATGCACCAGCCGGAATCCGGAGCTGGCTCGCGCACCCGCGCGAGCGTGACCTTCGCGTGGCTCGCGCCCGAATGCTTGGCGATGTTGGTGAGGCACTCCTGCACGATGCGATAGACGTTGACCGAGATCGTCTCGGGAAGCTGGCCCAGGTCCGGATCCGCCTCCAGCTCGATGCGCGTACCGCGATGGCCGTACTCCGCCGCGATGCCCCGGACGCTCTCCACCAGGCCCAGCTCCTCGATGCCGGCCGGGCGCAGCCGGTGAAGAATGCTCCTCAGACCACGCATCAGGTGTTCCGTGATGCGCGAAAGGCGCCGTCCTTCTTCCGCGAGTGGCGAATGCTGTTCTTCCGCCGACTGGACGATGCTCGCCGACAACGCCGTCATCGCCGCCAGGCACTGGCCGAATTCGTCGTGCAGCTCGCGCGCGAGATAGCGTCGCTCCTCTTCCTGCACGGTGACCAGCTTGCGCGTCAATTCGGCGCGTTCCGCCACGCTTTGTTCGAGACTTGCCGCCATGCGATTGAATCCCTCGCTCATGCGGCGGAATTCGGCGAATCGAGCCGGCGGGAGGCGAGTCGAGAGATCTCCCCGCTGCATCCGTTCCAGACCGCCGAGGATGTCGCGCGTGGGCCTCAGCGCGTGGCTCACGATCACGTATACCAGCAGGCACAACGACACCACCGTCAGCAGGGCGAGGCTGATGAGATCGCGGACCCGGTTCCAGGCTTCCGCCACCTGGGCGCCCGCATCCAGCGCGGCGACGATGCGGCCGTGATCCCGGTTATCCCAGTGAAGCGCCCGCGTCTCCTCTCCGCCGACGCCGAAGGCGACCCGGTAGAGGCCATCGAACCAGCCCGGCACCCCGGCCCCCCGGTCTCCGTAACGGTGGCTCTTGGACATGCCGTGGCAGCTGCTCGCCTTGACCACGTCGTCCTCGTCGATGTAGCGCACGCACATGCCCGTGTCGATATTGGAGCCGGTGACGGGGTCCCAGAAACTGAAACGGCCATCCCGGTCGAACCCCGTGGGGACGAACCCCATGGCCACCGTCGCGAAGCGATTGCGGATCTGCTTGGACACCGTGTCGATGGCATTGACCAACTGGTCGTGCTGTTCGCGCCGCGTCTGCCACAGCACGTGGCCGGACGCGACCACCAGACAGACGAGCGCCATCAGCCAGATGCGCGTGATCAGCGTCCACTTCAGATTCATGCAGCCCCGTCCGTGAGCGGACGGCGCCCCCGGCCGTCCCCGTTCCGGCCATTCTAGGGACGCGGGCGGGGAGCGGGAAGCGCACAGGACAGGAAATTTGCCCGTGAGGGGCAAGGCCGGTTCACGCGCGTTCGGACGTGGTCCGCTGACGCGACCGGAAATGGCTGGCCCGACACGTCGGGCCAGCGTGAACCGAAGGAATCAAGACCTGGGGCTTCTGCGCCGGAACATCACGACCATTCCGAGGCCGATCACCATCAGCGCATAGGTCTCGGGCTCGGGCACCGGCGCCGCGAAGATGGCGATGTTGCTGCCTTCGAGTCGGCCGCCCGGTGTCGTGTCGTTCGGCACGTTCACGATGCCGCCGATGCCGCTGACCGGATCCCGCATGGCCAGGGTGGTGGATCCGCCACCATCCATGTTGAGCCCGTTCCAGACACCGTAGTCGTCGATCATGATCTGCGCGACCTGACCGACGCTCAGTCCGTCGCTCAACGGGCCGCGAGCCGCATTGGTGTTGCGGTCGACGGTGAAGATCACGAGCGTGGAGTTGTCCTGGGTGAGGCCGATCGCCGTGCGCGCGTTGAACAGGTTGTACCAGGAGTTGGCATTGGAGTAGGTCTGGTTCACGGTGAGCAGCGCATCGGGGTGCGACGCGTCCTGATACTGCGGGATCGTCACCGTACCGTTGGTCACGATCTGAGCGGACCCCGCGAAGGCGGTTCCCAGCGTGACGTTTTCCACGACATGCCTGCCGTCGGCGAAGCTCGTGTCGGCGTGCACCACCGAACCCGAGTTGTCCGGGGCGATATTGATCGCGGGGGAATTCGTCACGAGCGCGTAGTTCTGGATCGGAGCCTCGAAGGATGAGATGACCGTACCGTTGGAGGCGGCGAAGCCGACGAGATTCGCGTCGGTGTCGGAGGAGGGAAACGGCAGGAAGAAGTGCGAATTCACCGCGAACTGGGCATCGGTCGCGTTCAGGAACCCGAGCGTGCTCTGGCGCACCGTATCGCGTGTGCCCCCTGCCGGCGTGAGCGCGAAGCCGATGCCCGGAGCGTCCAGATCGATCTCCAGGATGCGCATGCTCACGTTGCGGCCCGCCACGTTCTCCCCGATGCGCTCGGTGTACGTGATGCCCAGGTATGGCGTCGTGACGGTGGTGGCGGCCTCCCCCTGTGCGCTCAACGCCACGAACGTTGCGGCGAGCCATCGGACGAGCGATCCGGTTCTGCGTTCCATGGAGAGTCTCCTGTGAGCCCGTTCATCGCGGCACGCGCAGCCCCTCGCCGGCGTGTCGATGCGATGCAGACACCGGAAAACTAAGGGTCCGTGATGTCGCGGCGATGAACGCGTCTTGGTTCTTTCGGCAGGGCTCTGAAAGAACTGACGGTCGCTCCCGCTCTCGCGGTCTGCGAGCCCGGATGACTCACTTCACCGGGCGAAAGGGACGGTCCCTGTCCGGCGCCGGGTCCGCTAGGGCCGGCGCGGTGTGCGGAGCGGATCGACGAAAGCGAAAGGCGCGCAAGCGGTCCGGAATGAATGTCCGGCCGCGCACCAAGACGAAAAACACCGGAACGAGCACGAGCGCCAGCAGGGTCCCCGTCACCATGCCGCCGAATACGGCGGTGCCGATTGCCCGCTGGCTGGCGGACGAAGCGCCGGTGGCGATCATCAACGGAACCACGCCCAGGATGAACGCGAGAGATGTCATGAGGATGGGCCGAAGCCGAAGGCGCGCGGCTTCGAGCGTCGCCTCGCGCAGGTCGCGTCCCGAGTCGTGCAGTGTCCGCGCGAATTCGATGATCAGGATGGCATTCTTGGCGGACAGCCCCATCACGGTGAGCAGGCCCACCTTGAAATAGACATCGTTCGCCATGCCGGTGAGCGTCGTGAGCAGGACGGTGCCGAGAATTCCCAGCGGCACCACGAGCATCACGGCGAAGGGGACGGACCAGCTCTCGTACAGCGCTGCCAGACACAGGAATACGGCCGCCGCGGACAGCGCATAGAGCAGCGGCGCCTGGTTCCCGGCCAGGCGCTCCTGATAGGACTGTCCCGTCCACTCATGTCCCACACTGGCCGGCAGTTCGCCCATGAGTCTTTCCATCTCGGCCATGGCATCGCCGGAACTGTACCCAGGCTTGGCCTGCCCGGAGATGCGGTACGCCGGATAGCCGTTGTAGCGCACCACCTGCACGGGTCCGGATACCCAGCGGGCGTTGGAGAACGTGGAGAACGGCACCATTTCGTTCGCGCTGTTTCTCACGGTGAGCCGAGAGATGTCTTCGGGCTGCATTCTTCGGGTGAATTCCGCCTGCACGATCACACGCTGCAGCCTTCCCCGATTGGGGAAGTCGTTCACGTAGGCCGATCCGAAAGCCGCCCCGAGCGCGTCGCCGATGTCGGCCATGGTGACGCCTTGCGCGCTCGCCTTGTCCCGATCAATGTCGAGAAGGAGTTGAGGCGCATCGCCGAGCCCTTCCACGCGCACCCCGGTCACGACGCCGCTCCGCGCCGATCCCTGCAGAAGGCGGTCCCGGGCGGACGCGAGCGCATCGAGCCCGGCCCCGCCACGATCCTGTAGCCGCAGCGAGAAGCCCGATGTCGCCCCGAGGCCCGGGACCGAAGGCGGATTGAGGGAAGACGATGGCGTCGCGGATGGAACCCATCAGGGCGCCGAGCGCCCGCTGAGCCAGGGCATCGGCCCTTTCCTCCCGGTCGTGCCAGTCCTTCAGCGTGACGAAGGCGAGCCCGGCGTTCTGACCCTGGCCCGCAAAACTGAAGCCGATGACGCCCACGACGTTGGCCACAGCAGGCTGATCCAGGAAGAACTTTTCCGCCTGGGCGATCACCTGCTCTGTGCGGTTGCTGCTGGCCGCCGGCGGAAGTTCGATGTTCGTCAGCAGGTAGCCCTGGTCTTCCTGCGGCAGGAAGGCCGTGGGCAACCGGACATACAGGAGCGCCATCACCGCGACGATCGCGAGATACACGATCATCGACCGGCCGGTCCATCCAAGGAGGCGGTCCACGAATCGCCCGTAGCCGTTCGACGTACGCTCGAAACCCCGATTGAACGCGCCGAAGAAGCGCCTTCCCCGCTTTCCTTCCCCTTCGTTCGAAGGTTTGATGAACGTCGCGCACAGCGCGGGCGTGAGCGACAGCGCCATCAGCAGAGAGAAACCGATGGCGGACACCATCGACAGGGTGAACTGTCGGTAGATGGTGCCGACGGCCCCGCCGAAGAACGCCATGGGTGTGAACACGGCCACCAGGACGAGGGTGATGCCGACCAGCGCCGGCTGGATCTGGCCCATGGCCTTGCGCGTGGCTTCGCGCGGAGGCAGCCCTTCCTCGCGCATGATCCGCTCGACGTTCTCGATGACCACGATGGCATCGTCCACCAGGATGCCGATGGCCAGCACCAGTCCGAACATGGTCAGCACGTTGATGGACCCGCCCGTGGCGAGCATCACCCCGAACGTCCCCAGAAGCGCCACCGGAACGACCATGGTCGGAATGAGGGTCGCGCGCCAGTTCTGCAGGAAGAGATACATCACGAGGAACACCAGCACGATGGCCTCGAGGAGCGTCTCCACCACGGCGCGGATCGACAGACGGACGAAGCCGGAGGTGTCGTAGGGAATCGCGTACGACACACCGGGAGGGAGATAGCGTGCCAGCTCTTCCATGCGGGCATGCACCGCCTTGGCCGTGGCGAGCGCATTGCCCGTGGGGCTTAACTGGACACCGATGGCGGCGTTGGAGCGTCCGTTGAGCCGCGAAGAAGTGGCGTACGACGCCGCGCCCAGTTCCACGCGAGCCACGTCCCGCAGCCGCACGATCGACCCGTCCGGATTGGCACGGACGCGGATCTCCCGGAACGCTTCCACGTCCGGAAGCTGGCCCCTCACGACGATGTTGGCCGCGATCGGTTGCGACGATGCGCTGGGCCGCTCTCCCAGCCCGCCGGCCGCGACCTGAAGGTTCTGCGCACGGATGATGGCGAGGACGTCCGCCGGGTCCATGCCCAGGGATTCCAGCCTGGCCGTATCGATCCATACGCGCATGGCGCGCTCCGATCCGAACAGTTGCGCCTGCCCCACTCCTGGAACGCGACGGATCTCGTTGATCACGTTTCGCGACAGATAGTCGCCCAATGCCGTGGGGTCGTAGTCGGGATTCCGTGAGGACAGCGCGATGAACAGCAGGAAGTTGCTGCGCGCCTTTTCCACCGGCAATCCCTGCCGCACCACTTCCGGAGGAAGTCTTGCTTCGACCCGCTTCAGCCGGTTCTGGACGTCGACCGCGGCCAGGTCGGGGTTCGTGCCGGGCCGGAAGGTGGCCGTGATGGACGCCGTGCCGTTGGCCTGGCTCACGCTCTCCACGAACAGCAAGCCCTCGGCACCGTTCAGTTCCTGCTCGACGATGCTGGTGATGGACTGATCGATGACCGCAGCGGTCGCGCCCGGATAGGTGACCCGGATCACCACTTCCGGGGGAGCGATGGCGGGATACTGCGCGATGGGCAATTGCGTGATGGAGAGCGCACCGGCCGCCATGATGAACAGCGCGATCACCCACGCGAAGATGGGCCGGTCGATGAAGAACTGTGCCATGAGCCCGTCGCCCGTCTCAGCGGCTGGCGACGCCGGCAGGCGTTCTGGCCGACGGCACGGGGCTCTGCGGCGGCTTCCACGGAACCGGTTTCACCTTGGCACCCGGCCCGATCTTCTGCAGCCCGTCGACGATCACGCGGTCGCCATCGGCCAGCCCCTCGGTGACGATCCAGTCGGTCCCCGTCGTGCCGGTCGTCCTGACCGGTTTCACGGCCACCGTGTCGTCCGCCGCGGCCACGAACACCGATGCGCCCCCGTCGCGCCGGATCACCGCCTGCTGGGGGACGCGCCACGCCTTGGCGTCCAGCGCCTCGGCCAGATGTGCGCGCACGTACATGCCCGGCAGGAGCAGACGCTGCGGGTTGGGAAACGAGGCGCGCAGGGCCACCGAACTGGTGCCCGGCTCGATGGTGACGTCGGTAAAGAGCAGGCGTCCGCGTTCCCGATACTGCGTGCCGTCTTCCAGAACGAGCCGGACCTCGATCTCGTCAGGACGCTCGAGCCGCCCTTCCGCCAGCGCCTTGCGCAGACGAAGATATTCGGAGCTCGACTGGGTCAGGTTCACGTAGATCGGGTCCAGTTGCTGGATCGTCGTGAGCGGAGTGGATTCGCCTTGCCCCACCAGTGCGCCTTCCGTGACGAGCGAACGGCCCGCGCGGCCGCTGATCGGCGCGGTCACTTGCGCATAGGAAAGATTGAGCGAAGCGGCACGCTGCGCGGCCCGGGCGGCGGCAAGGTCGGCCTGCGCCAGCTCGCGCGCGGCGACGATGTCCGCAAAGGCCTGCTCGCTCACCATCTTCGCGGCAAGCAGAGGCCGGAACCGGTCTTCCTTCTCCCGCGCGCTGTTCAGGGCCGCTTGTGCCCGCCGGGTGACGGCCTGCGCATTGGCAAATGCGGACTGCAAGGGCGCGGGGTCGATCCGGTACAGGACCTGGCCTTCCTTCACCTGGCTGCCCTCCTCGAACAGCCGTTTCTGGACAATGCCTGCGGCGCGGGCCCGCACCTCGGCCGCCCGCCACGCCTCGACTCTCCCCGGCAGTTCCGTGGCGATGGGGATCGGGCCGCTCTCGACCCGGATCACGCCGACTGTCGTGGCGGGCGCTGCCTGGGCGCCTGCCGTTCCGCTTCCAGCGCCCTCCGGAGGTGTCTTCCGGTCGCCCGGGCCGCACGAAACGAGGGCGGCCATCAGTACAAGGGCCAGGCCGGCACCGCGAAGGGTCCTGTGGAAGGGGGATAGGTCGGAGGAAGTCATCGGATGGAGGAATTTCGCGAAATGGGCGGCGCCCGTCTGGCATAGGGTCTGAACCCTGGAGCAATCGGGAAACCGCCACGTCGCGTCGTCGCAGTACGTGGGTGTCGCGACGGCCTGCCCCAGAACGACGAAGGCCCGCAGAGGCGGGCCTTCGAAGCGAACTCAGGCGGGATGCGTCAGCGCCGGCGCATCCTTGCGAGCAGAAGACCGAGGCCCGCGATGGCCAGCGCGCAGGTGCCGGGTTCCGGAACGGGCGGCGCGCCGTAGAGATACTGGATCCCGGCCACATCGTCGGCATCGGGCACCCGGTTCACGATCGATTTTCCGTCGCCGTCGGGATCCATGTAGGCGCATTGCGAACCGTCGAACGCGGGATCGACGTAGCCGCACATCATCGCGGTGGGCACGGCGCTGTGGAGCATCCCCAGCGCATGTCCGAGTTCGTGGGTGAACAGGCCCTGGAAGTCATTGAGATAGAAGAACCCGTTGGACTCGGGATAGAGCTCGTACAGGTCTCCCTCGTTCCCCGGCGCGATCCCGAAGGTGTTCGAAGCGTTGAAGATGATGTCGCCTTCGAGGGTCGTTCCGCCATTGGGCGGAGGAACGTATCCCACCGCACCGCTGGACCCGTTGATCGCATACGCGCCGATCCGGATGTGGCCGATGGACTGGCCGGCATCGTAGGGAGCATTGAAGGGTGTCCCGTCATCGGTGACGCGTACAAAGCTCAGGTTCGCCACTGAGGACCAGGCATCGAAGGCATCCTCGATCATGCCCAGCGCCGCGGCCTCGCCCCCCACCTGCGCGAAGACGCTCGAGAGATTCGAGGTGCCGCTCATTCCGTCCACGGGGGCGTCCGGCTGGATACCCGTTCCGTCCGGGATCAGACTCCAGGTCACGACGCCGCCGGCGGTCCCGATCTCGTTGCTTGCGCCCCACTTGGATGCTTGGGTGGGATCCCACCAGAACGACGCCACGTTGAAGGCGAAGGCGGGAGACATCGCCATCGCGAGCAAACCACCGGCCGCCAGGCCGCCCTGAACATTTCCGCATTGCGCGCATCGAGCACCTCCGTGGGTGGACCGTCCGGGGCTTTCCTGCATTTCCCGCGCCACGACGGGCAGTTTCCTCTGAGAGGGCTTCCCACTCGAGACGGGTCAGGGGCAGTCCTGTCAAATCCTTCGACGCGCAAGAGGGGGCCGTCCGGGCTCCGGCAACGTGGAATCGGACCCTCCCTGGATGCCCACCCGTTCCGCGATATGTCCTGCCACGACGACGATCCTGCGCAGGTGGCGCGACTCGGGATGCGTGAGAAGCGGTTACCCCGGCGAAGACTTGCGCCGGCGGGCGGTGACCACCAGTCCGGCCAGGCCGGCGCCCAGCATCGCCCAGGTCGAGGGTTCCGGAACCGCGGGAATGCCGTCGTAGGTGATCTTGAGGGCGTCGACGCCCCAGCCCTCATCGTCCCCACCCTGCCATCCGCTGCCGCTCGCCTGGATCCCCACCGTGAGCGTCGAGGCGGTGTGAGCGAACGTCAGGTACGGAGCGGTCGACATGTCCAGCAGCACGTCCGAAAAGTAAGGATTGCCGTTGATCGCACCGCGGTACACGACGACCGTCCCGCCCCCGAACTCGTCGGCGCTGCCGAGCGCGTTGGTGGCCGTCAATCGGGCCACCCTGCTTCCGTCGATGTAGATGTCGAGGTTGTCGGGACCGTACGTGGCCGCGTCGAATCCATCCCAGCTCTCCAGGAATCCGAGCAGGAACGACACGGAAACCTCTGTGTGTTCGGTCAGATTGCCCAGCGTGAGAAACGACATTCCGGCCGGGTCACCCTGGGTCCGGTTGGCGAAGTACTTGCCGGACCAGCCGCCGTTCGTGACGGCATCTTCCAGGCCGCCATTGGCAAGGCCGGAGACCGAGACGCCTGCGGCGACGAACTCGTTGCCGTCGTAGTCGTCGCTGTAGAGGGTGTTCATGGCCGCATGGGCCGAGCCCGCGGCGAGGAAGGCCAGTGCTGCGGCCAGGGCGTGCGATTTCATGCAAGTCTCCTGTTCTGTGGACGAGATGCGTCCTTGTTCGGGCTCTCGCCGGAGCCTTGGGTCGGGTCGGTGGGACCTGTCACGAACATATCAATTCGTGAGCATTGGCGCAATTCCCAATGGCGGTTTCATCACGGCCCTGCCGAGCGTGCCGGGAAGAGCCGAGGGCCTGTCATGGAACGGACCGGGCGAAAAGACGGACCTCGACGTCCACGGCATCCCGCACCCTCAGACCGCCCCCGAGAACCGACATGGGAACGAGTCCCAGATCGGTCTGCCTCACCTGAAAATCCGCCGTCACCGAGAGGCCGGAGGGGCCATCGCTCACGGTGGCAGGGAATTCCAGCGGCCGGGACGTTCCACGAAGGGTCGCCAGTGCCATCACCCTCGTTCGCGGGCCGGTGCCCGAAACCCGTATCGACTCGATCCGGATGACCGGCCACCGGCCCGCATCCAGAAGTCCGGGACCCAGCATGTTGTCGCGTGTGCCCTGGCGTGCCGGTGCCGGAATCTCTCCCGGGAAATCACCGCCCTCCTCCTGCCTCGCATCCGCGGGATCCACCTCCACGGAATCCAGCGGAATCTCGAGGCGGAAGCCCGGTTCCCCCGTGCGTGGGTCCCGGTAAAGGACCCCTTGCACCCGGGCAGTGATCACGTGGTTGTGCCCCAGCCGCGCCAGCGGGCCTTCCCGATACACCTTCAGGCGGATCCCGGAGTCTTCCGTCGTCACTTCGTAGCGGGTCGCCTCCGCGCTGAACTCGTGGACTGCCGCGGTGCTGTCCGACGAGCGTCCGGGGAACTGCTTCGCGCCGGGTGCGATGCATCCGGCGAGCAGCGCGACCGAAAGCCCGAGCGCGACGGCTCTCACGGCCATCCCCATCGTCTCGCGTAAAGCGCCTTCGCGGCCTGTGCCAGGGTCAGGTAGGCGAGCAGGGCCACGGGCAGCCACACGAAGTACACGGGCGGCAGCGGCTGCAGCTTGAAGGAGGACGCGAGCGGCCCCATGACGACGAACACCCCCGCCACGGCCACCGCCGCCGTCATGGCCACGAGCGGTGCCGCCGCCCGGCTTTGCACGAAGGGCACCTTGCGTGTCCGGATCGTGTGCACCACCAGCGCCTGGGTAAGCAGTCCGAACACGAACCAGCCCGACTGGAAGAGCGTCTGTTCCGCAGGCGTATCGGCCCCCAGAACGAACCACAGGAAGATGAACGCGGCGACATCGAAGACGGAACTGACAGGCCCGAACCACAGCATGAAACGGCCGATGGCGGCGGGATTCCACCGCTGCGGATCGCGCAGCATGTCGTCGTCGACCCGGTCGAACGGGATTGCCGACTGCGAGATGTCGTACAGGAGGTTCTGCAAGAGGAAGTGCACGGGGAGCATGGGAAGGAACGGCAGGAACGCGCTGGCAATGAGCACCGACAGCACGTTGCCGAAGTTCGAACTGGCCGTCATGCGGATGTACTTCAGCATGTTCGCGAAGGTCGCGCGGCCTTCCATCACGCCCTCGTCGAGGACCAGCAGGCTCTTGTCCAGGAGAATGATGTCGGCGGCTTCCTTCGCGATGTCCACGGCCGTATCGACGGAGATGCCCACGTCGGCGGCCCGCAGGGCCGGCGCGTCATTGATGCCATCGCCCATGAACCCCACCACGTGGCCGTGGCTGCGAAGCGAGCGCACGAGGCGCTCCTTGTGCGCCGGCGTGAGCTTGGCGAAGACGTTCCGGCGCTGGACCGCGTCGGCCAGGTCAGCATCGCTCATGCCTTCGATATCGCTTCCCATCAGCACGCCCTCGGGCACGAGGCCGACATCGCGGCATACCTTCTCCGTGACCAGTTCGTTGTCGCCCGTGAGAACCTTCACGCCGATGCCGTGCCGCGCGAGCGCCCGCAACGCCGGTGCGGCGCTGTCCTTCGGCGGATCCAGAAAGCTCACGTAACCGACGAGCGTGAGATCGCACTCGTCCGGAACCCGATAGTCCTTCTGCGCCGCAGGCACCTCCTTGATCGCCACGGCCACCACCCGCATGCCTTCGCGGTTGAGCGCGCCGGTCACGGTCCGGGTCCGCTCGCGGACCTCGGCGGTGAGAAGTGCATCGGTTTCGCCCTGCCGGATGCGCGAGCAGACGGAAAGCACCTCCTCGATCGCGCCCTTGCATACGATGAGGTGATGCCCCTCGTCTTCGGCCACCACCACGGACATCCGCCGGCGCTGGAAATCGAAGGGGATCTCGTCCACGAGACGGTACTCCTCGGCGGCCTCCCGATCGGCCTCCACGTGCTCCAGCACGGCCACGTCCAGCAGATTGCGCAGCCCCGTCTGATGACGGCTGTTGAGGTAGGCAAGCTGCAGTACCCGGTCCGAGGGATCGCCCCAACCGTCCAGATGCCGTGCCAGCACCACCCTGTCCTGGGTGAGCGTGCCGGTCTTGTCCACGCACAGCACGTTCATCGCCCCCAGGTTCTGGATGGCATCCAGCCGCTTGACGATCACCTTCTTGCGCGACAGGAACACCGCGCCCTTGGCCAGGGTCGACGTCGCGATCATGGGCAGCATCTCGGGTGTGAGGCCCACCGCGATGGAAAGCGCGAAGAGCATGGCCTGCGACCAGTCGTGCTTGGTGAGCCCGTTCACTAGCAGCACGAGGGGCGCCATCACGAACATGAAGCGGATGAGGAGCCATGCGACATGGTTCACACCGCTCTGGAACTGCGTGGGGCCGGAGTCCGCCTGGGACACGCGCTGTGCCAGTGCGCCGAAGTAGGTTCGTGCCCCCGTGGACAGCACGATGGCGGTACCCGACCCCGACACCACGTTGGTGCCCATGTACAGCACGTTGGCGAGATCGAGCGCATCTCGTGGCGCGGCTTCCTGGATGTTCGCGAACTTCTCCACCGGCAGCGATTCGCCGGTCATCGCCGATTGATTGATGAAGAGATCCCGCGCGTGGAGAAGCCTGCAATCGGCCGGAATCATGTCGCCGGCCGACAGCAGCACGATGTCGCCGGGGACGAGAAGCCCGATGGAAATGTCGATCCAGGAGGCAAGCTTCACCCGGACATGCGCCCCGAAGTACTGCTCGAAAACGGGAGCGGCGTCCTCCGTGAGGTCCCTTCGCATCACCGTGGCCGTGTTGCCGACCATCGCCTTGAGCGCATCCGCCGCCCGGCTGGAACGGTGCTCCTGCCAGAACCGGAGGCCGACGGACAGCACCACCATGGAGGAGATCACCGCCGTGGCTTTGTAGTCCTCCGTGATCCAGGAGATCACGGCCAGCACGGTGAGCAGCAGATCGAACGGAGTCCGGTAGCAGTGCCAGAGATGCAGCCACCACGGCAGCGGCTTTTCGTGATGGATCTCGTTGGGGCCGTACCGTGCGCGCAGCGATGCCGCCTGCGGCTCGGTGAGTCCGTCCGCGTGCGATCCCAGGGCGGTCAACAGGGCATCCGGTTCGGCTCTGGCCGCCGACAGAAGCTCTTCGGCATGGGACGCCGACAGCTGTGGC
This sequence comes from Betaproteobacteria bacterium, assembly GCA_016713305.1. NCBI lineage: Bacteria > Pseudomonadati > Pseudomonadota > Betaproteobacteria > Betaproteobacteria bacterium. Next base: position 122,823 of record JADJPK010000014.1, on the reverse strand, counting down.
CGGCCCGATTCCGGATGGGCGTCGCCATGCAGCAAGGCAAAGCGGCGGAAGTGGCGGCCGAACCGGCGCGTACGCAGAAAGCGCGCGAACAGATCCTTCAGCCTGGCCAGACGCATGCCGGAGAATCTACGGTGCGAGATCGAAGCCAGCCGGAACCGCCTGCACGACGGCAGTCACGGGCTCGCACCGGGTCATGGAGAGAAGAGCACCGGTTCTGCCGCCTCCTATTCGGATCTGCCCGTTTCGCGCTTCAGTTCTTCCACCTGCTTCTTGAGCGCGATGGCTTTCTCCTCGCCGTGCCACCACACCGTGGCGAACGCGATGAGCCGGTCGCGGCCACCGGTCCCGATCACCGTCATCACGTCCCGCTCGAAAGGCTTGCGCGCGCGGAACAACTTGACCAGCCGGTCGAGGGACGCCTGGGCCGCCAGGACGTCCTCGCGCTCCTGCACTTGCAGCCCCGCGTAGACGGCATCGAACGCGGAGTGGACGGCGGCGGTCTTGCCCGCCAGCGTCTCGGAGGTCTCGGTGGCGATGTACGCGAAATATGGGTCGCCCACGATATGGTCGATCACCCAGTCGCACTGCTTCTCGTACTCCGCCAGGGCCGTCACCAGCGCAGCCAGGCGGTCGCCGTGCGAGGCGCGCGCCTCCGCCGGAGCCGCAGATAAGGCAGGCGCGGCGGCGGTCATGGCGGCGAGGTGGAGTTCCCACGGTTCCTTCAGCGTGGATTCATCGACGTCGAGAGCGGTCTGCGCGAGTGCGGATCGTCCCCCTGCGAGGGCAATGACAGCCAAGACAAGCAGGAACGTAGCGAAACCACGGCGAAACTGAGGCATGTGGATCTCCGTAGGGGCCATCCGACCGGAATTGCAGGCCGAACCGGAGTTTGCGCACGGAGCGGTCATGAAGACAAGCCTTCCCCTCGATTGTCCGCGAGACAACGCCACGACATCGGAGTCCGCGAAGCACCGCTTCCTTTCCTCTGCAGTGGCGATGACGTCCGGGTAATCCGTTCGGACGACAAAGGTCCCCCGGGAGGATGGATTCCCCGACACAAAGCACCTTCATGCTCCGTTCCGGCTCCGGGTCGAACTCCGGGCAACGAACCAACGAAAGGATCGGGCCACCGGAAAAGAATGGCCCGAAGCCAGCATGGGGAGACGACGAATGCACGTAAACAGCATTGCACGGCTGGCAGTGGCCAGCATGTTTGCCTTGACCCTCGGCGAAGCGCAGGCGCTTCGGCTCGACGTGGTGGGAGGATCGGCGACCGGTACGGCTGATGCGGAGATTGTCTCCGGCGCAGCAATCGCGGACAGCAGCACGGATCTCGCCACACAGGTTTCTCCCGGCACGGTGGCGGCGTCAGATGGAGCGCCCGCCCAGGCACTGCCGTTCCAGGGCGGAACGCTTGCATACGGTTGGAATCGCGAGGGCTACATCGAGAACACGGGAAGGCCCGACACCGTATCCCTTTGGGCCGGCGGCAACTCGACCCTGCAACTCGACGGCGTCGATCCGGTATCGAGCTTCTTCGAGAGTACCCGGATCGACCTCGTGGGGACCTCCCTCATCTCTTCGGCGACCGATGCAGTCGGAACGCCCGTATCCGTCACGCTGTCTGGTCAGGCTTCGTCCAGTTTCTCGACCACCATCACCGGCGTGGATCACCTCGTGACGTTCCAGGTCGACGTCCTCGACGGCAACGATGCCCTCGTCGCCAGCTACATGGGTATCGACGCCGGTTCGACGGAGCCCTTCTCGATCGTCTTCCAGTCGCGTGTCGGCGACCACCTGACCGTGGATTTCCGTTACGGCACGGATTCGATCCTGTTTGCGGAAGTCGCGGGGACCGGCTCGGTCGACAGCGCGTCGCTCCTGGAAGCCGACCTCCGCGTCGCGGCCGTCCCCGAACCGGGCACATGGGCGCTCATCGCGGGCGGCTTGCTGTCCATGGGCGCCGTGGCCCGCCGCCGCTCGTCCGAATTCAATGGGGCGCGGCGCCGCCTGTCCCCACCGACTGGACAAGGGAGACATCATGTCGAGAAAGAATCTGCTTCGTGCCATCGTGTTCGCCGGTGCAGTTGGCCTGTCCGCCGCCGCATCCGCGGATGAATTGCTGCGCTCCGGCTTCTCCTTCGCCCTCATCGGTGACACTCCGTACGGCGTTTCGGAGGAGCCGAAGTTCGACAACGTGATCGCGTCGATCAATGCGTCGCGAAACGTTCGCTTCGTACTGCATACGGGCGACGTGAAGCAAGGCAGCGAACTGTGCACTGACGAAGTCCTGCAGCGCCGCTTCAACCAGTACCAGAAGTTCCGCATGGCCTTCATCGTGACGCCCGGCGACAACGACTGGACCGATTGCCACCGGACGAACAACGGCAACTATCTGCCCACCGAGCGATTGACCAAGTTCCGCGAGATCTACTACCCGAATCCCACCCGCACGACGGGTCAGCGTCCCGCAGCGGTCGTCCCGCAATCGTCCATTGCCGGATTCGAGAAGTATGTCGAGAACGTCATGTGGCGGTTCAATGGGACCGTGATGGCGACCGTCCACGTTGTGGGAAGCAACAACAACCTCGCGCCCTGGAATCAGATCGATCCCACGGACACCATCGCCAACCCGCGAGCCGACCGGTTCGCCGAGTACAACGAGCGGGAGGCGGCCGCCCTGGCGTGGATCGACAAGGTGTTCGACACGGCCACGCAGTCCCAGAGCGCCGGTGTGATGCTGGCGATGCAGGCCAACCCCGCCTTCGAGTCGGCAGCCAGCAGTTCCGCCCGGCTCGGCTTCAACCCTGTGATCGACAGGATCGTTGCCCGCACCATCGCCTTCAAGAAGCCCGTGCTCGTGGCTCATGGCGACAGCCACTACTTCCGCATCGACAAGCCTCTCGCCGGCCCGGTCGCGCCTTCCGGCAGCGCGACGCTGGAGAACTTCACCCGCGTGGAAAACTTCGGCAGTCCCAACGTTCACTGGGTCGAAATCTTCGTGGATCGCCGCGACCCCAACGTCTTCACGGCCATCCCTCACGTCGTCGAGCAGAACTTCTTCCCTCGCTGATCCCCGGATGCAGGGCTCCCACCACCGTCAGGGTGGTTCGGGAGCCCGCCCCCAAGCCTCGGGGCCGTCCGGCATGGCTGCCGGACAGTACGTTTCAGGCACGCCGGACGCTTCCTCCGGTGATCTGACGCGAAATCACGTCTCGCAACGGCGGGAGTGCGCGCGCGATGCGCAGCACCGCATGCCGCGCGAGCCGTGCCGGCAGGGCATCGTCGGTGAACAGGCGGACGATCGCGTTGGTTCCTTCGTAGATCGGCAACGTGGTGCGACGGTGTTCGCTTTCGTATCGCCTGAGCGCCGCATCGCCGATGCCCCGCTCCAGTTCGCGGGCCAGGACCTCGACGCCGTACAGACCGAAGTTGTAGCCGTGCGCCGTGACCGGGTGCATGCCCACCGCCGCATCGCCCGCGAGCGCGAAATTCGGTCCGCAGAAGCGGTGCGCGTAGACGGCCACCAGCGGGTAGTGGTGGCGCTGGCCGACGAGACGCATCCCGCCTAGCCGTCCGGAGAGCTGAGCTTCAATGCGTGTCGCGAAGTTTTCCGGGTCCAGTGCGAGCCACGTCACCGATTCGTCGCCCTTCAGCGTGACGACGACGGAAGAACGGCGACCGGTCATCGGGAGCGTCGCCAGGGTGTTGCCATACCGGAAGCACTCGTGCGCCACGCCGCCATGCTCGGCCTCGTGTTCCATGGCCGCGACGATGGCCACGCGCCCGAAATCGAGCATCCGCGCACCGATGCCCGCCATGCGCCGCACGGTGGAGAAGCGGCTGTCGGCGGCCACGACCAGCGGCACCGCGTGGCGGGAGCCGTCTGCGGTGTGAAGCACGGTACCGCGACCGGGGCGTTCCAGACCCACGACCCGGGTGTCCCCGCGGATCGTGACATTGGGCTCGTTGCAGGCCGCGGCATGCGCGACCGCACGGATCCTGTGGTTCGGCACCAGCCAGCCCAGTGCCTCGTGCCCATGGGCGGCCGCCTCGAAGGGCAGAACGAAAGAGGACTGGCCGGTGCTCACGCGGGCTTCCCGCAAGGGCGAGATGTCCTCCGGCAGCAGGCGCTCCCACATGCCCAGGCGTTCCATGATGCGGCGTGCACGATGGGTCAGCGCGATCTCGCGGCCATCCTCTGCCGGGCGTTCGAGGGAATCGCCAGACTGCTGCTCCAGCACCTGGCAGCGCAGACCGCAGCGCGCAAGCGCCGTGGCCAGCGCCAGACCCGCGGGACCTGCGCCCACGATGCATACATCGAAGTCCGATTCACGCGACACGTCCAAGGGCTCCTGTCGTTGCCGGGCCGGACGCTATCCTGGGAAGATCCCGCCCGCCTTGACGTGGATCATGGGGCCATGGGGCCCGTGAGCTCAAGGGCGCGTTAGGATCCGGGCGATGTTTCCCTTTCCGGCAAGGCGATTGCTTTTGCGAGCCCCCATCGCTTCCACCACCGGAGTTTCCCTTGCACGGATCGCCCATCCAGGATTACCTCGAAGGACTGCGCGGCCGTTTCCTCGGCCATGTCGATGGGCATGTCGCGGACTACATCCCGGAACTGGCCACGGTGAACCCGGACGGCTTCGGCATCTGCGTCGCCACCCAGGACGGCCACGCCTACGAGGTGGGAGATTCCCGCCAGGCCTTCACCCTCCAGTCGATCTCGAAGGCATTGACGTACGGACTCGCGCTGGAACTGAACGGGCAGGACGGCGTGCTCGCCAGGATCGGCGTGGAGCCTTCGGGCGATGCCTTCAATGCGATCAGCCTGCGGCCCCGAACCGGTGCACCGATGAACCCGATGATCAATGCCGGTGCGATCGCAGCCTGCGGTCTGGTGCCGGGCGACACGTCCGAGGAGAAGATCGGCCGCATCCTCGAGGTGTTCTCGCGCTACGCGGGACGCCGCCTGGACATCGACGAGCAGGTCTACCGGTCGGAAAGCGAGACAGGTCACCGCAATCGCGCCATCGGCTGGATGCTGCGCAACTTCTCGATTCTCGAATCCGAACCCACGGTCACGCTGGAAACGTACTTCCGCCAGTGCGCCATTCGCGTCACTTGCCGCGATCTCGCGATGATCGGCGCCACGCTCGCCAACGGCGGCGTCAATCCGGTGTCCGGCGAACGCGCTGTTGCTCAGAGCCACGTACAGGATGTCCTGTCCGTCATGGCCACGTGCGGCATGTACGACTTCTCGGGCGAGTGGTTCTTCCGCACGGGTCTGCCGGCCAAGAGCGGCGTGGGCGGCGGAATCCTGGCGGTGCAGCCCGGACGTCTCGGCATCGCGGTCTATTCGCCGCGGCTGGATGCCCAGGGCAACAGCGCACGCGGCATCGCCGTGTGCCGCGAACTGGCGTCCGACCTGGGCCTGCATCTGTTCGACGCCGCGCAGCGCACCGTACCCTCCATCCGGTTGTCCAGCACGCGCCGGCGCATGGCCTCGCGGCGACGGCGCTCGCCGCAGGCGGATGAGTACCTTCGCAGCGCCGGATTGGGCCTGCGCCTCTATCACCTGCAAGGCCCCCTGTCGTTCGCGTCTGTCGAACCGGTCGTGCGTGAGCTCATGGCGCACATCCGCGCGACGGAGTGCGTCGTTCTGAATCTGCGCATGGTCCAGGGTATCGACGCCGCCACCGCCCGTCTTCTCGCTTCGACGCACGCGCGGATCACCGGTCTGGGCAAGGCACTGCTCTTCTCGGAGTCGGCATCGTGGTGGCAGCAGCTCACGGAGGCCGGCGTGCCCCGCGAGGCGTTCTTCGCCGATGACGATTACGCGCTGGAGCACGGCGAGAATCTGCTTCTCGCGGCCAGCCACGCACCGCGAGGCGGGGACGGTCCGGTGCCGCTGACCGGATGCGCGCTCTTCAACGGCCTGGACGGCTCCCAGCTCGCCCACCTGGACGGGCTGCTGGACTCGCGCAGCTATCAGAAGGGCCAGACCATCATGGCGGCCGGACAGGCGTCGGACGAACTGCTGATCCTGCGCAGCGGTTCGGCGCTGGTGAGCGTTCCGACGCAGGAAGGCGTCGCACGGCTGGCGGTTTTCGGGGCGGGCATGACCTTCGGCGAACTCGCCTTCATCGACGGATCGCCGCGATCGGCCAACGTGACCGCGCTGGAACCGGTCGAATGCCGGGTGCTCACGCGGGAGAAGTTCGCGAAGCTCGATCACGACGCGCCGTACATCAAGATCCGGCTGCTGGAGAACCTTGCGCTGGACGTGACCGGCAAGCTGCGTCAAGCCAACCGGGAGCTCTCGGCGCTGCGGTAAGCACTACGCGGGAGGACACGGCACGTGCCGCGCTGGGCGGCACTCCACTCACCGGGCCGCCCGGGCGGCACTCCATTCGCCACGCGGCCCGACGGACCGCGCGCTGCAGCGCCCCCGAGGCTTCCAGGATCACGCCGGGGCGGAGGTCCGGATCAGGTGATCGAAGGCGGAGATCGCCGCCTTGGCCCCCTCCCCCATGGCGATGACGATCTGCTTGTACGGAACCGTCGTCACGTCGCCCGCAGCGAACACTCCGGGCGTGGCCGTCTCGCAGCGCGCATCGACCGGGATCTCGCCGTACCGCGTGAGTTCCAGCGTGCCCTTCAGCCACTCGGTGTTCGGCACGAGACCGATCTGCACGAAGATCCCTTCCAGCTCCACGCCGACGGAGACACCCGTAGCCCGGTCGGCGTACTTCAGGCCGTTGACCTTGCCGTCGGCCCCGCCGGTGACTTCGGTCGTCTGGGCATTCAATACGACGCTCACGTTCGGCAGACTCGCGAGCTTGCGTTGCAGCACCGCATCGGCACGCAGCTGCTTGTCGAACTCGAGAAGCGTCACGTGACGGACGATGCCGGCCAGATCGATGGCCGCCTCGACCCCTGAATTGCCACCACCGATGACCGCCACGCGCTTGCCCTTGAACAGCGGTCCGTCGCAGTGCGGGCAGTAAGCCACGCCCTTGTTGCGGTACTCGCGTTCGCCGGGGACGTTCATCTCGCGCCAGCGCGCGCCCGTGGCCAGCACCACCGCCCGCGCTTTCAGCCGGGCGCCGTTGGCAAGCTGCACCTCTGCCAGGCCGCCGGGTTCGGCCGCGGGCACCAGCTTCTCCACCCGCTGCATCGCCATGACGTCGACGTCGTAGGTCTTCACGTGCTCTTCGAGCGCGGCCGTGAGTTTGGGACCTTCCGTTTCCTTGACCGAGACGAAGTTCTCGATGCCCAGCGTGTCCATGAGCTGGCCGCCGAAACGCTCCGCGACGATACCGACGCGGATCCCCTTGCGAGCCGCGTAGATGGCCGCGGCCGACCCGGCGGGTCCACCGCCCACCACGAGAACGTCGAACGGTTCCTTGGCGCCGAGCCGCTCCGCGTCCCGCCGGGCGGCGCCCGTGTCGACCTTGGCGAGAATCTCCTCCAGCGTCATGCGCCCCGATCCGAACAGCGTGCCATTGAGGAACACCATCGGAACGGCCATGACCTGCCGCTCCTCGACTTCCTTCTGGAACAGTCCGCCGTCGATGGTGACGACCTTGACGCGCGGATTGAGCACCGCCATCAGGTTGAGCGCCTGCACGACGTCGGGGCAGTTGTGGCACGTCAGCGACATGAAGACTTCGAAGTCGAAGTCGCCTTCCAGTGCCTTGATCTGCGCCACCGTCTCGTCCGACACCCGCGGTGGATGTCCGCCCGCCCACAGCAGCGCCAGCACCAGGGAAGTGAACTCGTGGCCCAGCGGAATCGCCGCGAAGCGCATCGAGAGCTCGCCGCCCTTCCGGTTGATCGTGAACGAGGGACTGCGCACACCGGCCGAGACGGACTCTCCGACCGTGATCTTGTCGGACAGGCCGGCGATGTCCGACAGGAGCGCACGCAGGTCGCCCGAGGCGGCGCTGCCGTCCAGCGTTGCCGTCAGCTCGATCGGAACCTGCAGCTTTTCGAGATAGGCCTGCAGTTGGGCCTTGAGACTGTCATCCAGCACGATGGGGTTCCACGTTCCAGTGAGTTCAGAAAATGGCTTGCAGCGCCGCCGGCCAAGCTCGCGAGGCCTGGCCGAACCGGGCGCGGCGCCCCTGCCGGATCTTCCCGGCCGGGGTTCGCCGCGCCCCTCGGACAGCGTCAGATCTTGCCGACGAGGTCCAGGGACGGCGTCAGCGTCTTGGCGCCTTCCTTCCACTTGGCCGGGCAGACCTGGCCGGGGTTGTTGGCGACGAACTGGGCGGCCTTCAGCTTGCGCAGCGTCTCGCTCACGTCACGGGCGATCGCGTTGTCGTGAATCTCCGCCGTCTTGATCACGCCTTCCGGATTGATGATGAACGTGCCACGCAGCGCCAGACCTTCTTCGTCGATGTGCACGTCGAATGCGCGTGTGAGCTGGTGAGTCGGGTCTCCGACCAGGGGAAACTTCGCCTTGCCCACGGCAGGGGACGTCTCGTGCCACACCTTGTGCGAGAACTGGGTGTCGGTCGTGACGATGTAGACCTCGGCACCGGCTTTCTGGAATTCGGCGTAGCTCTCTGCCGCGTCTTCGACTTCGGTGGGGCAGTTGAACGTGAAGGCAGCCGGCATGAAGATCAGCACGGACCACTTGCCCTTCAGGTCCTCGTCGCTGACGGTGATGAACTTGCCATTGTGGAAGGCGTTGGCTTTGAACGGCTGAACGGTGGTGTTGATGATCGACATCTATCGGTCCTTTGGCGTTTGAAAAGAAAAAATCATCCTGCACTCAATGCATTGGCGCAATGTTTAGACTTGCTCTAAGTATTGTCGCACTGCATCACGAGGAGGGCAAGCCCCGCGTGCATTTCAGCGGGTCGAACGGTCTGGGTCCGGGGAAGGAGATGCCCGAGTCAGGGCAGAGCCGCCGCCCGCTGCAGGAATTGGGGCTGCATTTCAGGATGACAACCCGGGCGCCGGCCGGAGGCGGCGGACACGGGGTCTGCAGAGGCCGCCAGCCCTCGTTCCGCCGGGAATCCGGCTAGCGGCCGCGATGCAGCATCGATCGGATGAATCCCACGAGCGTCCAGCGCTGCTCGTCGGTCAGGGCGTCCCCCCAGGCCGGCATGATGTTCATGCCGTTGATGCGCCCTTTCGATATCGTCTCGAAGAGCTCGGCAGCGGTCAGATCCTTGCGGCCTTGCAGCGACGGCGCACCGCTTTCGCCGCCTATCCCTTCTTCCCCATGGCAATAGCTGCAGGATTCGCTGAAGAGCGTCCTGCCTTTCTCCACTCGTTCAGGCGCCAGAAGGTCGGGCGGTTCCTCGGCAACGCCCGCAGCCGCCCACCCCGCGAGCCAAAGGGCCAGCAGTCCGTGCCGTCTCGCCTTCATTCCACGGTGAAGGCGATCATCGCCGCGCCGCCGTTCACCTTGCCAAGTTCGGGGAACCACTGCGGACCGGAGATGGCGGCATAACCACCGAAACCGCTGGGAACGAGGATGTACTGCTTGCCGCCGGCCGAGTAACTCACGATACCGCCCCGCGAGCCGGAGCCCGTGCGGAAGTCCCACAGCACGCTGCCGGTCTCGGCATCGTGTGCACGGACGATCCCCTCGCCGTCCTGATTGAAGATCAGGTCTCCGGCCGTGGCCAGCACCCCCGCGTAGGCCGGAACCTTGTACGGGACGCTCCACTTCACCGCGCCGGTGATGGGATCGCGGGCATCCAACCGTGCACTGGGAGCCTCGCCCGGCGGCGGCACCCGCTTGACGTCCTTGATGGACGAGTAATTCTGCGCGAGCGGAAGCTTGCCCGGATCGGCGATCTTCGTGGTCGTCCACGAGATGCACGACTCCATGCCGTTCACGTACCACAGTTGCGTCTTCGGGCTGAAGGCGCCCGCATTCCACTGACGTGCGCCGCTCGTGGCCGGACACTGCACGAAGTTCTCGCCAGGACGGTGCTCGTGGCGCCCGATCAGTTCGCCCGTCTTTGGGATGGATGTCGTCCACCCAGGTGATGTGCCGGGCGAATCGCCACACGTTCTCCAGCGCCCCGTCGTGCTTGTCCATCACGAACACGAACCCGCCCTTGTTCATGTGGACCAGATAGTCGCGGCCGTCGCGCTGAATGAGCACGGCCTCGTAAGCGGCATCGAAATCCCAGGCGTCGTGCGGAATCTCCTGCCGGTGCCACTTGAGCGTCCCGTTCTTCGGATCGAGACTGATGACGCTGGCCGTGTAGAGGTTGTCGCCGGGACGGTCCTCGGGCGCCCAAGGTGCGGCGTTGCCCGTGCCGTAGATCACGCTGTCGGTCGTGGGATCGTAGGTGCCCGGCATCCACGCGCCGCCGCCGCCGAACTTGCCGGTTTCGCCCGGCCAGCTACCCGGATCGTCCTTGATGGTGTCGAAGGTCCAGGCGAGTTCTCCCGTGGCCGCCTTCACGCCGTAGATCTGACCGCGCGTCGCGAGATCCCCGCCGGTGGGGCCGAAGGTGAGAATGTCTCCGGCCACCACGGGTGGCGAAGTGAAGTTGCAGCCGTGGCATCCCTTGAAGGGGGTGAGCTGGACCGACCAGAGTTCCTGCCCGGTCTTCTGATCCAGGGCGATCCCCCGGCCGTCCACCGTGCCCATGTAGACGCGCCCGTGCGCGATGGCGATGCCGCGGTTCCAGGCAGGGAACACCGCCTGAGTGACGGCCGAATCGAGCTTGGGCTTGTACTTCCAGATCTGCCGGCCCGTGGCGCCCTCGACGGCGTGCGCCACGTTGAAGGCGGATGTGTAGTACACGATGCCATCGAGAACGATCGGAGTGGCCTGGATGCCGTGCGTGATGTCGCCAGGCTGGTGGATCCACGCCACCTTGAGCCGGCCGACGTTCTGACGATTGATGCGGTCCAGCGGACTGTAGCGCCACGCGTTGTAGGTGCGGTGGTACTGGGGCCAGTCGTCCGGCTGTTCGTATCCTGGCGACTGGGCCTGGCTAGAGACGGCCCAGGCCGCGATCAGCGCGCCCCCGATTCCTATCGACAGTACGCGTAGGCCGAAACCGCTCATGCTCCCTCCCCAGGTTCTCGTGATCAGGTCCGGGATGTTACGGCAAGGGCAGCGTTCCCGGCTCGCCCTTCCCATTGTTCTCGAGATCCGCACCGAACAAGGGTCCACCAAATCGTTGCCGCCCTGTGCCACCCTCTCGTCGAACCATCGGGCGGATCGACGAGAGGGCGAGGGCGGTTCGGCGACCGTCAGCGCCCGTAGAGTCCGACGCCTCGGTATCCAGCCCTCCATCGGCGGTCATCTCATGGCCACTGACCTCCCCCGCGAAGATTGGAGAACCGCCCGGTACCGCTGCCCTCGATGAAGGACCACACGCCGGTGCAGCGGATCAGGTCGTTGCCACCGCTCCGCCCCGTGGAATAGCAGCGACCCAGCCATTCGACGCGGTAGTCGTCTCCGCCCTTGCTCGCCGCAGTGATTCCGCGCGTCTCGCCCCGACCCTGGGTGAGGTCGGTGAATCCCGTGGCCGCCGAACGCACGTCATTGAACAGGCCAGATCCTACCGATTCCCTGTAGTTGCAGGCAGCCGTGGACAGATAGGCCAGCCGCCCGGTGGTGTCGTTCTTGTACAAGGGCTCGAAGCGTTCGACCTTTCTCACGCACTTGACGGTGAGCGGTTGCGGTTCTGCCAAGACTTCGCCCGCACCGATGACACCGGAAACGGCGATGCACGCCAGGTGGATCCTCGAAGCTTGAAGTTTCATGTTCTGCCTCCCTCGATCGTTTCGGAATGGGACACGGAACATCCGTATCCGCTCGAAACATCGCCCGGCAGGCGCTTCGGATCCGTTACGGATTACGAGGGAGGTGCGGACATCTCATCGGCGTGGGATTTCGGGACCGCGAGGTATCGCACCGCCAGATTCCGCAGCCGGATGCGGGCCTCTTCGGCCCAGGGCATGTCGATGCCGGGCAACCGCTCGCCCCCGTAAAGGCGTCGGACCCGCTCGCCCTGCCCGCGCCCGCCCGCTTCCTGCAAGGCGGCGACGTCGGCCACAGCGCCGGGTTCAGACGGACCATGCCGTCGCGCACTTCCACGGCATCGTCGTCCTGCAACCAGTCCCGCAACCGGCTCATGGCGGTCCGGGCATTGCCGAGCGCCAGATCGCCGTCCGAATCCGGCCACAGCAGATCCGCAATCCTTGTCGTGGCGAGCCCCTTCTCTCCGGCCACGGCCAGCAGGCCCAGCAATGCGACGAGCCGCCGGGACACCTTCCGCTTCTCGGGCGGTGCACTGCCCTGGATCTGCAGCCGGAAACCTCCCCCAGTTCCACGGTCACGGGCCAGGGCCACTCCGTGGTCCGGCGTCCACCGGAGGCCTGATCGCCCATTCCCGGACCAGCTTGCGAACCACCTCCGGTTCGATTCCCTCGGACCGCGCGCGGCGTCGGCAACAGCGCCCGCGCCCAGCTGAGCGCAGCCGCCCTCTTGCGATTGCGGGACATCGTAAGCGCGGCCGTCAGATGCGAGGATGCGCCCGCGATGTCGCCCCGTTGCAGGCAGTGATGGCTGCGAAGAATGAGCAGCATCGGATCCAGGTAGTTGCACAGGGTGCCGGCCAGACCGCGTTCGACGAAGCAGACGAGGTCCATCGCCTCGTCCGTTCGTCCGGCAGCGACGAGGTAGAGCGCCTGGAGGGCCGTCCACGCATACTCCGCGATGAGAAAGCCGTTGTCGCGCCACCTTTGCAGACACTCCGCTCCTGCCTCGATGGCCGCCTCGTATCGTCCGTCGAAATACAGATTGATCCCGGTGACGGCGCGGAAGTACGCGCGCGGATACAGCCCGCCCGCCTCGATCTCCCGGCGGATCGATTCGATCTCCTGCAGTGCTTCCGCCGCGCGTCCGAGGTTGCCCAGCGACTGCAGCCGGTAGCAAGACATGATCTGGCTCACGTTCGAAAGCCCGCTGTTGCGCGCGAGATCGCGCGCCACGGTCGCCCACTCGAGCGACGTCTGGTAGCGCGCATCGAAGAAGTGATACACCGCGATCCAGACGGAACCCCACACTCTCGAGAACACCGCGAGATGTTCGGAGTCGAGCAGCCGGCGCAGTTCCGGAAGCGCGCGGGCGGCAAGCGGCTCGTCGCTCGAGAAATGCGCGTACGCCAGCAATCCCGTTGCGGCCTGGATCGCCTGCGCCGAGGGCAGCGTTCCGGAAAACAGGGCGTGCTCCAGCTTCTGCCGCGCCGATCCCAGCAGTCGATGGTCCGGACGCCGGTAGAGGCACATGTAGAGGAATCCGTACCACGCCCGGACCGCACGCGCCGGATTCTCCGGCGGACGGGACTCGAGCAAGGCTTCCATGGTCTCGATCCAGCGATCCCACTCCTTGAACGTCTCGCTGATGACCAGCATCACCTCCATGACGGAGAACGCCGCGGCGAACTGGCCTTGGCATCCCCCGTTCGCCACGAATGCCTCGTAGGCCTGCTCGCAACAAACCCTCGCCCGGACCGGATCCGTGAGTCCTGCGGCGATGCCCTGGAAAAGCAGCAGCCACGGGTCCTCCCGGATGCGTTCCGGGCTCAGCCAGGACAACCAGCGGTCCAGCGTCTGCAGTCGTCCTGCGTCGACGAGCCCCTGGGCGCGTTCCCGGACCAGCCTGCCGATCGATGCCTCGTCGCCTGCCTGCCGGTAGATCTCGAGTGCGTCGCCGGACTGCCCCGCCGCTTCGAGCGCACGGGCGGCGACGATGCGCAAATCGTGGAGATCCCGCGCCTCGGTCGTCTTTTCCAGATGTTCGAGGAGAAAGGCCCGGAACAGGTCGTGGTAGGCGTAGACGGGAGATTCCCCTTCACGGCGGCTCGTGAACGCATGGCGCCGATGCAGCCTTTCGAGTTCCCTCGCGGCGTCGGGATTTCCGGTGACGGCGCGGGCCAGTTCCGGCGTCATGATCGGCAGCACCGCCGTCCGGAGAAGGAAGTCTCCGGCCCTGGCCCGGCGTGCCGCCAGGATCTCGCCGGCAAAGTAGTCGAACAACGCCTCCCGGGTCGACAGGTCCAGAAGTTCGTCAGCAGTTCCCGGTACGCCCTCGCGATGGAGCAAGAGGACGACACCCGCCACCCAGCCGTCGCACGTGTGCTGCAGTGCGTCGACCGATTGCCTGCTGCCCGCCGCGTCGGCCAGCGCGCGTGTCTCGGACAGATCGAGCCGCAGGTCTTCTGCAGAAACAAGCCCGATGTGCCGATTGAGCCGAAGCTTTGCGAAACCGGCCGGCACATGGTGCCGGCTGGCGAGGATCACCTGCTTGCCTGGGGGTATCTCCTCGCAGGCAACGCGTATCAGGGTGTGAAAGCCGTCACTTTCCGCACGATGGCAGTTATCCAGCACCAGCACCGACCCCGCGGGAAGACGCCGGAAGAACTCACGAAAGAACCGCCTGCCGAATCCCTGGAGATCTGCCAGGTGATCGGGGGTGAGATAGCCGAAACCCGACTGCTCGTCGTGCGGCGACGCCGAGAGCTGCAGCAGGTAGGCGATGAAAGAAGACGGATCACGGTCGGCCTCATCCACGTGATACCAGAACGACGGCGCGCCCCGCCGGCCTATGGCTTCGGCCACCACCGTCGTCTTGCCCGCGCCGGCCGGACCTTCCACCCACACCGCGGCACGATCGGCGAACGCATTCAAGACGTCGCACGGGCGGGGGCGTGGAACCGCATCGAGCACCCTCGGGGCGGAGAGCTTGGACAGCGTACCGCCCGCGAAGGCCCGATGGTCGGTAGCGCTGTTCATGAAGCCACCCGGACGCACGTTTCCTTCACACGCTCGCACCCCGGAAGCACGGTGCATCCCGAACGACCCAAGTCGCTGCGAACACCCTGACGACCCCCTGCCCCGTTGCACGTTTTACCCATGGCTGTAAGGGAAATCCGAATGCGTTGGACGAGACGAAGGGTAGTCGATAGCGCTCGGCTTGAGGAGGTGGAGGATCGTCGGTTGATGCCGCCAGACCGGCGTCGCATCCAATGAAGCCTTTCCAAACTTCCGATATTGCGTCGCAGCGCGCTCTTCCTTGTCTGCGCGCGGCACGATTGCGCTCCTCAGCCACGAGGCTCGGTCAAAGAGGCTTAGTGGCGGGGAAAAGATGCGGCGGGTGCCTTCCTCCCTCCTCTTCGGCTTGCACAGAATTGTGGCCTCCGGTCACGGATCTCCTCACTCCGTCGCTCCACGACACTCGTCCTCGGAATTGGGAACAGCGTTCCCTGTCCCGTTCCGCGGACGAGAAACGGGTAGAAAAGCGCATGCGCTCGTCAGTAACTCAACCCCACGCTGACGGTCCAGCCGTGCACGTTCTGGCCGAAGAGATAGCTGACGCCGATGCGCAGCCGCTTGGAGGCATCGGAGCCGGCCGCGAGCGGCGCCTGCATGCCGATTCCCACCTCGGAAACGGTACTGAAACCGAGGATCGAGCGCCGCGGTCCCATGAAGCCGGAGTACCCCCCGTAAAGGGCCCATTCGATCTGGCGGTCGAACAGGGTCATGGTGGTGGGCAACGCGTGGTCAGCCCGGAGGGAATAGACGGCCGAGTTCTCGCGAAACGACCTTGCGGGATCGGATTCCCCATACGTCTCGATGCGCGACCACGCCGTGTGTGCGTGGACCGTGATCCGGCGGCCCGGGATGTCGGGCACCCAGTCGATGCCCAGATGGGGCGTCACGATCCAGGCGTCCGAATCCCAGTTGAAGACCGTGCCGTCGAACAGCGGTTGGAACGCGACCGCCGCACCGGAGTAGCCGGTACGGTTGCTCAGGCGAGTGACGCCTGCGTCGAAGGCGGGAACCAGCGTGACACCGTGACCGATGTCGAACTTGACCGCAAGTCCGCCCGAGAGACCGTAGGCGGTCCACCGGGTGGACACGTTGCCGGTGCCGGGGACCGACACGGGGAGCGAGGTCGTCATTCGCAGGTACCCGCCGGTGAAACGCCCGAGCAGTTGCGCGTGGTCTCCGACGGTGCCGAGCACGCTCTCGGCCCCCAGCCTCGTCATGTCCAGGTCGATGCGCTGCCCTGCGTCGTTGACGCGGTAGTGCGCCGTGCTGAGGTCGGGCAGAAGCGTGAGCGTCAGCATCTGCGCGTAGGCAGGCGCGAGCCTCGCGTTCAGCTCCGCCAGATCGGCAGACTGCGCCCATGCCGCCAAAGGGAGTGCGAGCGACCCCGCACACAGGGCGATCCGCCGAAGGATCGCGTTGTTCATCGTCCGGCGCGGCAAAAAGGGATTCGGGCGCGGCACTCGTGCATCGTGTTCTCCCCTCACCAGATCCGGACCCGTCTCGCGGGCGGAAGGTAATCGGCATCCCGCGGCGTGATGCCGAAGGCGTCGTACCAGGCGTCGACGTTTCGAAACGGGGCTCGGGCTCGCACGATGCCCGGCGAATGGGTGTCCGTCGTCAACGACTGCCGCAGTGCAGGTTCACGGGTGATGCTGCGCCAGACCTGCGCCCAGCCATAGAACAGACGCTGCTCCGCCGTCACGCCGTCCAGTACCGGCGCGGGCTTTCCGGCGAGCGACAGGCGGTAGGCATCGACCGCAAGCAGCACCCCGCCGAGGTCCGCGATATTCTCTCCGAGCGTCTGGTCCCCGTTCACATGCGCACCCGGCAGCACTTCGATGGCGGAGTACTGGGCGGCGAGCGCCTTCGCCCGGGCATCGAACTCCATGGCGTCCTGCGGCGACCACCAATCCTGCAGGACGCCATCCCCGTCCGCCTTGCGCCCCTGGTCGTCGAAGCCGTGCGTGATCTCGTGTCCGATCACCGCGCCGATGGCACCGAAGTTCACGGCCATGTCGGCGTTCGGATCGAAGAACGGGGGCTGCAGAATGGCCGCGGGAAAGACGATCTCGTTGCGCACCGGGTGGTAGTACGCGTTGACCTGCTGCGGATTCATCTCCCAGGCGTCGCGGTCAACGGGTCCTTCCAGCCGCGAAATGCTCCACGCCCGGTTGAACCGGCTTGCCGCGAGCACGTTGCCGTACAGATCGTCTGCGGAGAGGCGAAGCCCGGAGTAGTCGCGCCAACGGTCGGGGTAGCCGATCTTGACCACGAACTTGCGCATCTTCTCCAGCGCCTTGCGTTTCGTCTCCGGCGTCATCCAGTCCACGTTGGCGATCCGCGCACGCATGGCCGTGCGAAGTTCCGCCACCAGCTCTTGCATCATGGTCTTGGACGACTGGGGAAAGTACCTGGCGACGTACAGCCGGCCGAGTGGATCCCCCAGGTTCTGGTCAACCAGTTGCGCCCCTCTCAGCTTTCTCGGCTTGTTGCTCGCCAGGCCCTGAAAGAGCTTTCCCCGGAAATCGAAATGCCGGTCGACGAAGCGCCGGGAGAGGTAGGGCGAGGCCTGATCCGTCAGCTGCGCGGCCTGCCAGGCCTTCAGCGTCTCGACCGGCGTCTCGGCAAAGATGGCCGCGAGCTTCGGAAAGGCGTCCCTTCTCCATCACGACCACGCGCGGGACCCCGGCCACCCCTGCGCCCTCGGCCCATTCCCGCCAGGGAAACCCAGGGCATACGCTTCCAGTTCCGCGATCGTCATCGGGTTGTACGTGCGCTCCCGCTGGCGGCGTTCGGTGCGGGTCCAGTGAACCCGGGCGATCCGCAGTTCCAGTTCCCATACCTCCGCCGCCGCCTGCCGGGCGGCGGGCCATCTGATGGAAGTCAGCAAGGCCTCGAGATAGCTGCGATACGCCGAGCGCACCGGCTCGAACGGCTCCGCCAGATAGAAGTCCCGGTCGGGCATGCCCAGACCCGCCGCCGCGACATACAGGGCGTTGCGCGACGGTTCCTTCATGTCGCCCATCACCTCGTTCACGAAGAAGCTCCCGCCCATCCCGCCGTGCGCGTCACCCATCAGCCGCGCCTGGAGTTCGCGCGTGGAGGCCGCGCGGATGCGTTCGATGCCGGCGCGAAGCGGCGAATCGTCGAGCGCCTCGATCCGGGACTCGTCCATGAAGCTGCGGTAGAGGGTACCGACCAGGGCATCGTCGCCCTCGGGGCGGGTCAGTGCTGCTTCCTCCTCCACAATCGCCAGGACCTGCTTCTCGGCCTGCTCGATCAGCGTCATGAATCCGCCGATGGCGATCTTGTCGTCGGGGATGGGGGTGTTGCGGTAGTAGGAACCGCTTGCGTGCAGGTTGAAGTCCTGGCCGGGCGACACGCTCAGGTCGCGGCCGGCAAGGTCGAAACCCCACGGCTGTATCCGGGGGAGCGCCGGCGCCCCCTCCGTCGCCCGGACCGGAACCGTCGGCTCTTCGGCCGCAACGCAAAGAGGACACAACAGCGGAAGGACAAGCAGCAATCTGGACGGGTTCAATTGAAAGGTCTCTCCTGCATGGATGTACGTAGGCCGATCGTTCCGGGTTCCCTACCCGCCCGGCGGAAGCGGGTCCAGCGTGAATTCCGCGACCGTTCCCACCCGCGCGCACTGCGCAGGCGGACGTCGCCGCCGTGGTGATCGACAATGCGCCGCACGACGCTCAGTCCCACCCCGGTACCCTCGAATTCCCGGGAAGAGTGCATGCGCTGGAACGGCAGGAACAGACTCTGCGCCTGGCTCATGTCGAAACCCGCTCCGTTGTCGGTGATGCGGTACCAAGTACCGCGCGCATCGGCATGGCTGTCCACCTTGACCATGGGCTGCTGGACCTTCGCGCTGTACTTGGCGGCATTTCCGAGCAGGTTCTGCCAGATCTGCGCGACGAGTTCCGGGTCGGCCAGGGTCCGCGGGAGCGGTTCCAGCCTGAAGGCCACCTGTCGTCCGGGGTTCGCGGCACTCAGCATGTCCCACACATCGGATGCCTGCGCTTCCATATCGAGGACCTGCCGATTGAGCGGCGCACGCGAGATCTGCGCAAGCTGCCTCAGCGCATTGATCATCGCCGTCATGCGCCGTGCGGCCGCGTCGATGCGGTCTGCGAATCCCATGGCTTCGTCCACCCGGCCGGATTGCAGGCGCGTGCGCAGAAGTCCCGAGTATCCCTGGACCGCGTTGAGCGGCGACCTGAGATCGTGGGACACCATCCGGGTGAACTCCTGCAGGGCCCCTTCTGCTTCCGCCTGTGCCGCACGCGCCGCCCGGCTCTCTTCCCGGGCGTGCTCCAGCTCGGACGCGAGCTGGTCGTAACCGGCCCGCAGTACCCGGTCCGCGGAGAGCTGATCCGTGATGTCGCGAACGATGCAGAACACATGCGGCCGTCCGTCGATGTCGAACCGGTCCGCGCTGACGAGGCAATCTCTCGGGTCGCCGTCCGCTCGACGCAACCGGACCGGCGTGCCGTCCAGTGACCCGTCGGCAGCGAGCGTCGAGACCAGTTCCTCGACCACGTCCGCTTCGACGTGCCGGCCCATCTCCCGGATCGGTCTCCCGATGAGGCGATCGGCCGGGAGGTCCAGGAGCCGCAGGAGCGAGGCATTGGCATCGCGGACGATGCCGGAACCGGATTCGACCAGGAGCATCGGATCGGGATGCTGTTCGAAAGACTGATCCAGCAGCGCATTGGCCCGGCTCAGGGCGCTTTCGGCCTCCTGCCGTTGCGAACGCTCGAACGCCACGCGCCGGTTGCGACGCCAAAGCGCGCTCCCCAGCAAGAGGGTCGCTGCGCCCGTGGCTCCCCAGGCAACGAACGTCTTCGATCGCTGCAGAACGAGACCCTGTTCGAGCCGATCGTGCTCGGCGATATCGCGGTGGCTGCTCAGCCAGCGGACCCGCAGTGCTTCCAGCCGGCCATCGCCTTCGAGAACATCCAGTCCGGTCTGCAACCGCGCCGCCAGCTCGGTGCGTTCTGGCGCCACCGCGAATGCGTAGCTCTGGAGGGGAACTCAGGTGCGAGGCCCTGAGACCCTCTGCCTGGTGAAGGAGCGGAGCATCGCCGAAGGCGCGCAGCAGAAGCGCCACGTCCGCGCGGCCGTCGCGAACAGCCTGGAGCACGCCGGCGGAATCTGCCGCCGGCACCCGGGTGATGTCAGGCACACCCTGAAGCCAACTGTGGACCGTATCCCGCATCGGATCGTTGTCGAGCATTGCGATGCGCAGGCCTGCCAGCTCCGGAAGTCCTTGCGGATCGGGCCGGTCCGCCGGATGGTAGATGGCCATCAACGGCGAGGCATGCGCGCGGACGAACCGGGCCCAGGCACGTCGGGGCGCTGTTTCCACCATGGCCACCACGTCGAGTTTTCCCGCCCGGAAGTCCGCTTCGGTCCGGGACCAGGGTCCGAGCTGGACCTCGAACCCGATGCCCAGGACCTTGCTCAGTTCGGCAAGGAGATCGATCTGGAAGCCGGCAGGCCGGTCACGTTCGTCGAGCGATTCGAAAGGTGCAAAAGCGGCATCGCCGCCATAGCGAAGCGAGAGTCGCCCGGACCCGGCTGGCGGCCAGTACCCGGCGAGCACAGAGGCGCAAAGCAGCGTTCTTCTTCTGTTCATCTGAACCTGGGCAAGACCATGGACGGGCGACCCCCCGCCTCGGCTTGTCGACTCGTTGTTCGAATCCCTCGCAGGGCGTGATTCCGGCCCGGCTCCTGGCAACACCGGTCGGTAGTCTAACTGGAGTCACGTCCACGATTCCCGCGGGCCTCTCAGCCGCCGCAGGCCTGCCGCTCGAGGGCCGCGCCCCGTTCTCGAGAATCTTTCCCGGAATCGCCTTGAATCGGCCGGCATAGCCGAGGCCAATCCCATTGCATGGAACCCCCCCGATGGCCCGACTCCGGCATCGAGCCAAGCGCATGGGCCGCCGGGATGCCAGAGTTCCGGTAGGTGGTGTCTCGCAGGCAATGGGGGCCTCGATGCAGTCCTCGGTGTTCCTTGCCGGAGCGGCGGCAGTCACGGCTTCCCGCTCGTCCGTCACCTTCGGCTTGGCCAACCCTCCCGCATATCCCGCAGCCGCAATCGAAGCTGCTTCTCGATCTCGACGATCGCGAACAGTGCCACACCCGTCCCGACGATCAGAAGTCCATCCAGGAAAGGCACCGGCGCGGTACCGAACACGGCCTGGAACAGAGGAACGTAGGTGATCGCGAACTGGGCGCCAGTGACAGTGGCGACGGTGAGCCACACGACCTTCGTGCCGCGCGCGAGCTTCCAGGTGAGCGAAGTGCCGTGGATGTTGCGGATGAAGAAGAGGTGGAAGATCTCCATGACCACGATCGTGTTGACGGCCATGGTCCGCGCCAGCTCGATCGAATAGCCGCGATCGTCCGCGTACGCCAGGATGCCGAACACGCCGGCCACGAACAGCATTGAGACCAGCACGATGTGCCATGCCAGCTCTCCGCCGAGGAGCGGCTCGTCCCGCCGCCGGGGCGGCCGGCGCATCGTGTTGTCTTCGCTGGGCTCGAACGCCAGGGCGATGCCCAGCGTGATGGCCGTGATCAGATTGATCCAGAGGATCTGCACGGCGGTCACCGGCAGCGTCATGCCCAGGAGCAGCGCCACGACGATGGTCATCGATTCACCGGCGTTGGTCGGGAGTGTCCAGCTGATGACTTTCTTGATGTTGTCGTAGACCGTCCGGCCTTCCCGGACGGCGGCGACGATGGACGCGAAATTGTCGTCGGCGAGCACCACTTCGGCGGCCTCCTTCGCCGCCTCGGTGCCTTTCCTGCCCATGGCGATTCCCACCTAGGCCCGCTTCAATGCGGGCGCATCGTTGACGCCGTCGCCCGTCATGGCAATGCTGATTCCGTGCGACTGCAGCGCCGTGACCAGACGCAGCTTGTGCTCCGGGCTCGTGCGCGCGAAGACGTCGGTGTTCATCACGGCACCGGCGAGCCGGGCATCGTCCATCGCGTCCAGCTCGATGCCCGTCAGCACGCTGTCCGGATTCTGCAGGCCAATCTGCCGCGCGATCGCGCTCGCCGTTCCTGCGTGGTCGCCCGTGATCATCTTCACGCGGATGCCTGCGGCGCGGCATTCGGCCACCGCGGCTGCCGCCTCCGGCCGGGGAGGATCCATCAGACCCACCAGGCCCAGCATCGTCAGCGATCCTTCCACGTCCGAGAACGCCAGAACCGTGTGCTCGGGCGGCACGGCCCGGAAGGCGAAGGCCAGCACGCGTTGTCCGCGGTGGGCGATCCGCTCGGCCGCGTCGCGCCAGAATGCCGGATTCAAGGGCTGTTCCGTGCCGCCGGAATCGAGCTGCGCCCGGCACATCGCGCCGATCCGCTCCGGCGCGCCCTTGACGAAGACGAAGGCATTCCCCTCGTGATCGTGGTGCAGAGTGGCCATGAACCGGTGCCCGGAATCGAACGGGATGGCATCGGTGCGCGTACTCCCCGCGCGCGCCTGCCGCCAATCGACGCCCGCCTTGCCCGCGTAGGCCAGCAGTGCGCCCTCCATGGGGTCTCCTTCGACCGTCCAGTCCCCCTGGTTGTCCCGCAGGCTCGCGTCGTTGCACAACGTGCCCGCGCGAGCGATGCCGGCCAGCACCCGGTGCTCGGAGGGCCTCACGGCCGCCCCTGCCAGAGCGATCCCGCCTTCAGGCGCGTACCCCGAGTCCTCCACCTCGTACGTGCCCTCCACGCCTGCGACGGACACCACCGACATCTCGTTTCGCGTAAGTGTCCCGGTCTTGTCGGTGCAGATCACCGATACCGAACCCAGGGTCTCGATGGCCGGAAGCCTTCTCACGATGGCATTGCGGCGAGCCATGGCATGCACGCCGATCGCGAGCGTGATCGTCAGAACCGCGGGCAAGCCTTCTGGAATGGCGGCCACGGAAAGGCCCACCACGACCATGAACATGTCGGTGAAGGCGAAGTGACGAACGAAATAGCCGAATGCCAGCAGCAGAGCCGCAAACACGAGAATGAGGGCCGTCAGCCAGCGGGAGAACGCATCCATCTGGTTGACCAGGGGTGTGGTGAGCGATTCGACGGAGGACAGCATGCCGCTGATGCGGCCGATCTCCGTGTTTGGTCCCGTGCTCACGACCACGCCCCGGCACTGCCCCGCGGTGACCAAGGTGCCGCTGAACGCCATGCAGGTGCGATCCCCCAGGGCGGCCAGCTCGTCGACCGGCTTCACGTCCTTTTCCACCGGCAACGACTCGCCCGTCAGGATCGCCTCCTGGATCCGCGAGCCACGAGTCTCGATCAGTCTGAGGTCCGCCGGGACCTTGTCGCCCGCTTCCAGGAGGACGATGTCGCCCGGGACGAGGTCGGCGCCATCCACGGTATGGCGTTCCCCGCCACGCATTACGGCCGCTCGCGGCGCGAGCATCTGCCGGATGGCCTCCATGGCCTGCTCTGCCCTGCCTTCCTGTGCGAATCCGATCACTGCGTTCACGATCACCACCGCCAGAATCACGGCTGTGTCCGCGACGTGATTCAACGCGAACGTGATGACCGCCGACGCCAGGAGAACGTAGATGAAGATGTTGTGGAATTGCAGAAGAAAGCGCTTCAGCGCACTGCGCTTCGGTGGTTCCGGCAGCCGGTTGGGGCCCGACGTTTCCAGACGCCGCGAGGCCTCTTGCCGGGTCAGGCCCGACGTCGTCGTCCGGAACACCTCGAGCACCGACTCGAACGTTCTGCCATGCCAGCTTCCCGGCTCGAATGCCACGGGCAATCTCTCCCTTCCAGTCTCTTCTGGGGCCCGCCGGGGTTTCTGCGACCGATGGGCGATGACCGTGCAGGGCCTGCGATCTCCGCCGATCGAACCGGCCTACACCATCGCGATCGGCCGAGCCGGTGAGCCCGACGCCCCCTTGAACTTCACCGGTAGCAGGATGAAGCAGAACTCCGCGATGTCCGCGTCGACCAGCGGCTGCAACTGAAGGTTCTCGATCAGGTAGACACCCGACTCCACCAGGCAGTGCTGGTGGACCGGCATCTTGATCTCCGGGTCCTTCTCTCCCGGGAGAACCTCGACCGCCATGTTGTCGCAGCCGATGGCAGTGACCCCTTGCCGCGTGAGCCACCGGGCCGCTGCCAGATTGATTCCCGGCTCCCCCGACAGGTACCGCGCGTTGTCTTTCATGTAGAAGCGGCCCCAGCCGGTGTGGATCAGCAGGATGTCACCCTTCCTGATCTCCAGCTTGCGTTCCGTCAGGTTCTTCTCGATTTCGTCCGGCCCGATCGCGCGCCCGCCTTCGAGGAACGCACCGCCGTCCAGACCGGACAGGTCCACCATCAGCCCGCGGGACACGATCGCCGGCGCGTTCTCGATCCCCAGCTTCAGCAGGCCGAAATCGGTCATTACTTCGTGGGCATCGTTGCCGCCGTACATCTCGGAACCGATGGTGAAGTGTCCCAGCGCATCGATGTGCGTGCCGACATGCGTCGTCATCTCGATGCGCTCGAGGTTCGCGCCGGCATCGTTGGTGGCGCCCGCCTGCCGTCTGCGTCGAATGCCGCCTTGCCAGTTCGGTGCGCCCAACAGCAGGTAGGGTGTCTGTACCGGCTCGAAGCGCGGCGCGCCCATCTCGGTGACGTGACTGAGGTCGTAAAGGTCGCCCCGGCGAACCAGCGCAAGCGCTTCGAGGCGCTTTTCGGGGGTGAGGAAGTTGCCCGCGCCGAGCTGATCGCCGGCGGGCCAATGGCTGTGGTCGTGAATCGTCTGGGGCATGAGCGCTGTTCTTGTTGGCTGTCCGTCGAGATCCGCTGGCGGATCGTTCCGGCGTGGATGGCAATGGCGTGCGGGGTGCACAGGCGATATTACCGCCGGCAGGCTGCCAGGTCGGGAGGCCGGGGATCGGCCGGTATCGTCGCGAATGAAAGGCCCGTCCGCACCCCGCCTTCGGCATCGACGAGGCTCGCCGACACCGGGAAGGCGGGATGCGAAGGGCGGCCCGCCCCCGTGAGCGGGCGCGCCCTGCTCACGGGGTTCCGTTCACTGATACAGATACTTCGGCAGCCACATCCCGATGGCGGGGAAGATCACCAGCAGGACCATCGCGCCGATCTGCAGCAGCATGAAGGGCACCATCCCGCGGAAGATCTCGCCCAGAGTGACATGGGGCGGCGCGACGCCCTTCAGGTAGTACGCCGCCATCGCCATCGGCGGCGACAGGAAGGCCGTCTGCAGATTGAGGGCCGTGAGGAGCCCGAAGAACAGCGGGTCGATACCGAAGTGGGGCAGCATGGGCAGGAAGATCGGCACGAAGATGATGATGATCACCGTCCAGTCGAGCGGCCAGCCGAGCAGGAAGATCAGCAGTTGCGACAGCAGCAGGAACCCTCCCGGGGACATGTCGAGCGACAGGACCCACTGCTCCAGGATGCGCTGCCCGCCCAACACCGCGAACGTGGACGAAAACACCCACGAGCCCACGAGCAGCCAGCACACCATCGCGGTGGTCCGGCTGGTGAGATACACCGAGTCCTTGAACCGTTCCCACGGTAGCCGCCGGTAGGCCAGGGCGAGGATGATCGCACCCAGCGCACCCAGCGCTGCCGCCTCGCTCGCTGTGGCCCAGCCCGCGATGATGCTGCCCAGCACCGCGCCGATCAGCAGGAACAGCGGCAGGAACGACGACGCGAGCATGCGGAGGATCTGCCCCGCCGGTACGTTTCGCTCCTCGGCCGGCAACGGCGGCGCCATCTTGGGATTGAGCTTGGCGCGGATCATCACGTAGCCGATGTACATGAGCGCGAGCAGGATGCCCGGACCGAACGCCCCCGCGTAGAGCTGGACCACCGACACGCCGGCGGTCGCCCCGTACAGGATGAGCATCACCGAAGGCGGAATCAGGATGCCGAGGCAGCCCCCCGCCGCGATGGCGCCAGACGCCATACGAACGTCGTACCCTGCCTTGAGCATCGGTTGCAGCACCAGCAGCCCCATCAGCGTGACGACCGCGCCGACGATGCCCGTGGCCGCCGCGAACACCGCGCAGGTCGCGATCGTCGCGACCGCCAGGGCGCCCGGCACCCGTGCCATCGACAGTTCCAGGCTCTTGAACAGCCGATCGATGATCCCGGACCGCTCGACGATGTACCCCATGAAGATGAACAGGGGCACGGAGATGATGATGTCGTTGGTCATCACTCCGTAGGTACGCAGCACCATCGAATCGAAGACCGGATTCTCGGTGAAGGGCACGCCAGGCCGCCACATCGCCGCGAAGCCGAACAGGATGCCCAGGCCCATCAGCGTGAACGCGATGGGAAAGCCCAGCAGGATCGCAACGATGATGAGGCCCAGCATCACCAGACCGAGATGCGGGTTGTAGAAGCGCGACGGCGGCGGAAGGAACAGGATGTAGAGGACGATGAGCAGAGCCAGAAAGCCGAAGCCGACATTCCTGGTGTTGAGGCGAAGCTTCATTGCGTCACCCCCTTCACCTCGGCCGTGTGCACGATCGACTTGAGCTGCTCGACGTCTGCCTCTTCCACGTCGTGAAGACGCTCGGGCCAGTGGCCCGTGCGGATGCACACGAGAGCGCGGACAATCTCCGCGAAGGCTTGCAGGAGCAGGAGCGCGCCGGCGATCGGGATGAACATCTTCACCGGATACACGGGCAGACCGCTGCCGGTGACGCTCGAGGCCTCACGGATCGACAGTGACTTGCCCGCGAATTCCCAGCCTGCGTAGACGAGTGCCGCGATGCCGGGCAGAAAGAACGCGAAGTAGAGCACGAGGTCCAGTGCTGCCTGGGTCTGGGGGGCAAGCGTGCGGTACAGCAGGTCGGCCCGCACGTGCCCGTTGCGCGAAAGGGTGTAGGCGCCGGCCATCATGAACAGCACGGCGTACACCATGAGCGAGAGGTCGAAGGCCCAGTGCGTGGGGGCCCCGAGCTTGCGCACGACCACGTCGTAAGCGACGATGGCCGTGAGCAGCACGATGAGCCACGCGAAGACCTTCCCCGCGACCGCGCTGATGCGGTCGATCGTGAGCAGGAGACCGTTCATGGGTCAGGCCTTCCCGTAGAAGTGTTCGAACGCGAGCCGGGGATCGTTGTTGAACTTGACCTGATAACCCACGGTGCGCTTGAGGAACGCCTTCTGCGACTTGAGCACCTTGTCGAAGAACGGATTGTCCTTCGCCTTCTGCGTGATGACCTTGTCCCAGGCCTCGAGCTGCGCCTTGAGGAGGTCGTCGGGCGTTTCCACGAACTTCACGCCGCGCTTGTCGCGCATTTCCTCGTAGGCTTGAGAGTAGCGGTCGAGCGTGCGCCAGCTCATCTCCGCGCACGCGGCCTTCGCGGCATAGTGCAGCACGTTGCGATACGCCTCGGGCAAGCCGTTGAACACACGCTTGCTCACGAGCAACTCCAGGATCTCGCCGGGCTGGTGGTAGCTCTTCACCATGCAGACCTTGGCGACGTCCGGGAAGCCCAGCGCGGCATCGCTCTCGGGGTTGTTGTATTCGGCTGCATCGATGACGCCCCGCTCGAGAGCGGGGATGATTTCGCCGCCGGGCATGGCGACCACAGAGGCGCCCATCTCCGTGAACAGGTCGATCGACAGACCCACGGTGCGGTACTTGAGACCGCGGATGTCCTCGCGCGTCTTGAGTTCGCGCTTGAACCAGCCGAACGGCTGGGTGGTCATCGGCCCCCAGAGGAAGCCCACGACATCGAGCTTGAGGACATCCTGATAGAGCTCGTCGTATAGAGCCTTGCCGCCGCCATAGGCCATCCACGCGAGCAGCGTGTTCGCATCCTGGCCCAGCGCCGGCCCGGTACCGAACAGGGACAGCGCATTGTCCTTGCCATACCAGAACGCGGGAACGGCCATGCATCCGTCGAGGATGCCCTTGTGCACAGCATCAGCCATGTCGAATGCACCGACCACGGCACCGGCGGGGAGCAGTTCGATCTTGAACTGACCACCCGTGAGATCCGAGACGGTCTTCATGAACATCTGCGAGAGGTCGAAGAACGGGTCTTTCTGGGAGAACCCCGCCTGGAACTTGAGGTTGACTGCCTGGCCGGCACCGGTTCCTCCGACTCCCATGGCACCGCCCTGCTGTTCGGGCCCGCTCCCGAGGCCGCAACCTGCCGTGGTGGCAATGGCCGCGGCACCGCTTGCCGCGGCTACGCCCAGCAGGCGCCGCCGATCCTTCTGCTTGGAATTCATGCCGAACCCTCCCGTTATGTTCTTGAGCGTGGACAACCAGCGATTGGTCCACGCCGGACCATGAGGGTTCCGGAAAAATTTGGCAAGTCTGGGGGAGTTGCCGGTTTGCGATTTCAACGCCGATGGAGGGTCGGCGATGCGATTGACCGGAGGCACGATCGGGCGCATGTTCCCGGGCGTCGCACCGGGTGTACCGGCGAGGAGGTTTTCCGCACCGTCGACGCTGTGCAATGCAGCACGAACGGGAATGTCACCGAGCGAGGGTCACGCGCTGGTGGCAGGCACCGGACTGCCGTGACCGTGATCATCCATCGTTCAGAAGAATGCAGACATGAATGTTCGAGAACCTGACCTGAGACGCACCTGGCTCTTCGGCCCGGGAGCGGACGTCGCTGCCCACGAACGAATGCTGGCAAGCAGCGCCGATGTGGTGATCGTGGACTTCGAGGATTCCACGCCCCAGGCACGCCGCGACGAGGCTCGCGGCCTCATCGGCGCGTTGCGGGGACGAATCCGAGACGTCGGCGCCCTTGCGGCGGTGCGCATCAATTCGCTGGAAACCGAGGGGCCCACGGACCTCGGCGCGGCGATGCCCGCCCATCCGGAGGTGATCGCCTATCCCATGGCCAGGAGTGCCGAAGAGATGCGCGCGCTCCATCGCTTGCTGGATGAATGGGAAGGCCGCACGGGCACACCGAGCGGGAGCACGGAGATTCTTCCCGTCTGTGAAACGGCACTGGGCGTGGCGGACGTCCGGGCCATTGCCGCAGGCAGTCCGCGGATCCGATGCGCTCTGCTCGGCACGGAGGATCTCGCCGCGGATCTCTGCGCCGAAAGGCGGCCGGACGCCGATGAACTCGACTACGCCCGCCGCCGGTTCGTTCTCGAATGCAGAGCCGCGGGAATCGAACCGATCGATGCGCCCTACACCTTCGGCGACACCGAGGGTGCCGTTCGCGAAGCGCGCTTCGCGCGACGCCTGGGCTACCGCTGCAAGTCGGTGGTGCAGCCCGAACATGTGCAGGCGATCAATGCTGCGCTCACGCCCAGCGAGGAGGAAGTCCGCCATGCGCTGTCCATGATCGAAGCCTTCGAGGCCGCGCGCGCTCGCGGGGAAGATCGCGCCCTGGTGGACGGCCTGTGGGTCGAGGTACCTACTTATCGGGGCGCACGGCGGCTGGTGGAGCGGGCTCGGCGATTGGGCGGGCGATGAGCAGGCGTGGCGGCTCACGCCATTCCCCCGCCCCGCCCGGTTCGAGATCGAGCGCCACACCGGTTGGTTCCATTTCGCGCCGACCGTATCCCAGGACATCATGAAAGAAAGACGACGGGTCGTCGCAGCGCTTTTCTGTCTCGCGTCGATCGCGCACTGCCACGCCCAAGGGACGGCAAAGACACCGGGTCAAGACGCGTCGTGGGCCGACTTTCAGGCCCGCTGGCAGGCGGCCATGAAATCAGGCAATCCGTCCTCGATCGCGTCCTTGACCCGTCTGCCGTTCCTGCTCGAAGGCAGGAAGCTCGACCGTGCTGCCTTCGAGCGCGCCGCGCCAGGCTTGTTCACTCCCCGGGTTCGCACCTGCCTGGCAAGAGCCCGTGCGAGGACCGAGCCGGGCGATCCCGGTGACCGCGTCATGTTCTGTGCGCCCTATAACTTCTACTTCGATGCGGGCGATGGGACATGGAAGCTGCGGGAGTTCGGGGTGGATGAGCCATAGCGTTTCACGCCTCCTTGACCGGCTCTCGAACACGCGCGCCTTTCCGGCAACCGGCGCCCGTCGGAGAACGGGTCACTCGGACGCGGCCGCCACACCCTCGGATCTGGAAGTCAACGCATACCAGTCGACCTTTCTGGTGACCAACATCACCGCCGCAAGCAACGCGAACAGCAGCAGAGATCCGAGAACGAGGGCGTTATCCTCTGACTGGAGCAGTCCGTAGAGCGCCGCGTACATCGCGGCAAGCTGGCTTCCGAACGACAACGCCCGCTTCCAGCCACGAAGCACGTGGGCAACGTAGTACGTCACCAGGGATACGCAGGCCACGGCACCCAGGGTATAGGCCAGGGCGAACGGCAGGTGTTCCGACAGGCTCACCAGTAGAAGGAAGAAGACGGTCAATGCCAACCCTACGAAGCCATACTGGAGCGGATGGATGCGCAACGACTTCAACAACTCGAACAGCAGGAACGCCGCGAACGTGAGCCCGATGAACAACACTCCGTACTTCACGGCCCTTTCCGACTGCAGGTAGGCGTCGACCGGCTGAATGAAGGCAACGCCGAAGGTGTCCGCCGGCCTCGCTGGAGTTCCAGCCGTGGCCGACAGTGCCGACTCGGCGTTGGTCGACAGATGCGAGACGGACCATCTGGCGGGAAAGTACGATTCCAAATCGCTCTTGGCCTGTGGCAGGAAGCGGCCGATCGACGAAGGATGGGGCCATGCGGAATCGAGGCTGACCGTCGTGGTCCGGCCTACAGGGGCGACGGAAAGACTGTTCATTCCCAGCACTTCGAGGCTGACCGTCACTTCGTGCTCGTGAGTCTGTTCCAGCGCCAGCATGCCCACATCCCAGCGCACGCCGGACGGCAGCGACGCGAGCCCCGTGCCCTGCTCCGGCGGCACGTCGGTGCCGTCCCATCGCAACGTCGGTGGACTTACCAGGCCTCGAACGTCCGATAGTCCCGCTGCCAGGTAGGCTCGACGCGGGGTGATGTCACGCGCCGTCAAGTCGATGCCCAGATGCGCCGGCACACGAATACGGACTGCTGCCCGCCCTTTCAGGGTGTAAAGCAGCGCCTGGTAGATGCCACGCCGCCGTGGTGTGACGTCCACCTGCCCCGTCACGTCGAGCGTCTCCGGCACGAAGACCGCCTGACGCTCGACGACGCGCTTCACCGTACGCAGTTTGCCTTGGCCGTCGGGTTCGGCTTCGGTAATCCGCTCCGTATACGGCACGACCAGGACCGGTCCGGTGAGAACCTGTGGCCCGGCCGCCGTCTCGGCGATATTGGCCTCGACCGCCGATTGGCGCGCCTGCCGTTCTTCGATCACTCCTCTGATCATGGCGAGGGCCACGAGCAATACCAGGCCGAGAAGACCGACCGCCAGCAATTTCAGGAAGAAGGCACGCATGGGATGGACCCTTTCGATGACGGCCCTGGATCGTGCGCCGGCATCGAGAAGTCACGATGCGTCCTGTGTGAAATCCCCGTGAAGTGGCCCGCGTCAGGAACGGAGCCCCAGCACCAGATGGGCTTCGCATCCTCCTGCGGGAACGTTGACGAGTTCCAGACGTCCGCCGTGGAGGCGGGCGATCTCCCGCACGAACGGCAGTCCCAGGCCCGTGCCTCGAGAGCCGTCCGGACGGGGCAAGGAATAGAAGCGTTCGAACACCCGCGCCACCGCATAGTCGGGAATACCCGGACCCCGATCCCGTATGGTCACCGTCAGACTTTCGCCGCCGCGCGTTGCCTGAACATCGATCGATGCGCCCGCCGGGCTGAATGCAAGCGCATTCTCCAGAAGATTGGCGAGTGCCCGCCCCACGAGGAATGCGTCCCCGACGATACTTCCCGCTTCGCCGATCGAAACGTCGAAGCGCACGTCCGCGGACCCAGCGCGAGGGTCGAGCGTGGCGATTTCACGGCGGATCACGGACTCCATGTCCATCGGACCGGTTCCCGCCAGATGGGGAGTCGTTTCCACGTGCGCGAGGTCCAGGAGGTGATCGACGATGTCGGACAGCCGCCCGGTCTGCTCCGTGATGTGTCCGAGGAAACGCTGCATTTCGTCGGGTGTCGCGCGAACGTCCGAAAGTATTTCGGCGGCCGCACGCAAACCGGCGATGGGGCTCTTCAGTTCATGAGTCAAGCTCTGGACATAGCCTTCGACATAGGCCCGCCCATCCAGTTTCTCCCGCATCGTGTGGACGGCGGCCTCCAGCTCGCCCAACTCGTTACGGCCAAGACGGGGAGGACGGGGCCGCCCGCCCCGGCCACGTCCCGGGCGAAATCGCGCAGCGTCCGGATGGAGTGAGTCAGCCAGACGGTGAAGAACGCACCGATCATCAACGAGGCACCGAGAAGCAACAGGCCTGCATTCAAGACACGCCTCTCCGCCCGGTCGGCAAAGGGCACCACGGATCGAGTCGGCTTGGCGACGCTCAGCACGCCAAGCAGCGGGCGGCTGCCTCCAGCATCGGGCGTGTCGAGAATCGCGGCGGCCACGTGCAACTCCAGAGAAGTGTCGTCCTGGGGGTCCAGCCTCGTCGCGCGCGCACCATAGCTGCCCTTCAACGTGCGGGAGATGTCGCGCCACGTGGAGAAGTCGCGCCCGACGTCCTCGCCATGCGAGTCGAACAGCACCATGCCCTTCGGATCGGTTACGTGGACCCGCAGATCGGAAGAACGTTTCGAGAGGCTGTAGATGAGCGCGTTGGGATCTCGCCGCCTGTAGGCCATCACCGCATCGGCGAATCGGCCCGAGCCGATCCGTCCCTCCCGCAAGTCCTCCGCCGCCAGTTCCGCCAGCACGTTGGCGGCATCCACCATGGTCTCCTCCATGGCCTGCTTCACCCCGGGCTTCACTTCTGTCACGAAAGTGTTGAAGACGAGGTATCCCGTCAGGCCGACAATCAGGAAGTAACCCAGCGCGATTCGTAGGGAAATACGCAATGCGGAGGCGTCCGTTCAGCCGGTCGGGTCGATCGAGTACCCGAGGCCGCGATGCGTGACGATCGGTTCGTGGTCCAGGGTCACTGCCCGCAGCTTGGCCCGCAGCATCTTCACGTGAGCATCCACGGTGCGGTCACCCGTCTCCAGCGCATCGGCCCAGACCCGCTCCATCAGTTGCGCTCGGGAACAGATGCGCTCCGGATCGGCCAGCAGCGTTCGCAACAGCAGGTATTCGTAGCGAGTGAGGTCCAGCCCATGGCCGCAGTACTCGATACTCATGCTCCCCTCGTCCATTTGAAACAGGGAGGCCCCTGCAGGGCGAGAGGCAGGGCCGCCGCGCTGCGCCCGGGCCTTCGAAAGGCGGCGAAGTATGGCCCGCACTCTCGCCACGACCTCCCGCAGGCTGAACGGCTTGACGATGTAGTCGTCCGCTCCCAGTTCGAGCCCCAGCACACGGTCGATTTCGTCGTTGCGCGCGGTGAGGAACACAATCGGAAGATCAGAGGTGGCGAGCCACTCACGGCACAGATCGAATCCACTTCCGTCCTGAAGTCCCACGTCCAGGACGACCAGGTCCGGCTTTTCTTGCCCCACGAGCCGCCTCGCTTCCGCAGCCAGCCGCGCATGCACGCAGCGAAATCCCTCTCGCGCCAGCGCCACAGCGAGTGCATCGGCAATGGCCGACTCGTCCTCGGCAATGAGGATCGTGGCACGAGGCAGGGCGGGAACATCGGTGGTCATGGCATGGTCGATCCCGGGTCCTGGTCCATTCATCGAGACGCGGCACGCGCAGCTTCGACGATGGGAGATACACGTGTCGCGCCCACCTTTCCGCGTCGATTCGCGGCCCATGGCTGCAACGACTTGGTGCCGTCACACTCGATGAAGCAGTGGCCCACAGTGTACGCGCGAGACAAATTTCCGCGTCGGGGTGCGCGCGCGCGTGGTCGCAGCAACACGATCCGGCATCCAAGACAAGCCAGCCCAGTCACGGACCGAACGGCAAGACGTCGCGAGCCCGCCAGGACCGGCCCTCCCGCCCGACTCCGGAGACCGACCTCCATCATCGTGGGCTTCCGGGCGCCGCGCACCGGCGATCACTCGAACGGCCGGCGGGCAGGTATCTCCCGCATCGTGCAGAACTGCCCGTGCGATTCGATCCGCCGGGCAAACGCCTCCTTCTCCGCATCGTCCAGATCGACCGGATACTTCGAGTCGCTCCGTCGCCAGCGCGCGAGCCATTCCTGGCCGAGCCAGGAGACCGCGGCCTCCCCCATTCCTGAACGCCCCGCCGGCGCTCCGGCACGTGTGAACGCCATGGTCGTCGTCGCCTTCGGTCCCGTCCCCACACCCTCCCCCACCCAGAATCCAGCCCACAGCAGCGCTGCTCTCACCGCGGTCGAAGCAGAGTAGGTATAGAGGCTCATGGGCTTGGTTCCGCCGTGCGCCGCCAATCGCGCGAACACGCTCCGATGCCAGAGCCCCGAGTCCGTCCTGGGCGAGAACGGGTCGTAGAAGACCACGTCCGGTGCGCGTGTCCACTCGAACTGCTCGAGGAAGTCCCCCTCGATGAGCTCCCAGGTCATCAACCCCGAGGCATGCACCCATCTCCCCGTACTCAGCAGGCGGCTCGGTGCGGCGTGCTGCAGGTGCGGAAAGAACGCGGACTTCTTTGTCGCGAGGATGAGCGGATCGAGATCCCGCTCGAAGCTGATCAGCCGCACCGGCCGCAATTCGGCCGACTCGTGCCGCGCGACCGACTGCTCGAAGCAGATGACGGCCGCCATGGCATTGGACGCCGCGCCGAGGCCGACGTCCCAGATCACGAGCTCCGGATCCGAGGAGGTCGTCAGCTGAGCTACACCCTCCCTGCCGGCGCCCTGCATCGCGCCGGATGCCTCCGGATCCCGGGACGGTGAGCGGCGGAGTATTCGCTCCGCGAGCCTCGATTGCACGATGTAGAGCGCGTTCGCTTCCTCGCTCGGCCGATTCACCGAATGCATGACTTCGCCGGAACTGATCTGGCGCACACTGTGGGCACCCGACGGGCCCCTGACAATTTCGTAGTCTCCCCTGCGAGGAGCCGCCTTGACCCGGGGCTGTCGTGGCGGATGCCCAGGATGATCGTCGTCGGAGCGCGCCAATGCGTGGCGCTGCATCTCGTAGAAGTCCGCGAACTCGTCGCGCAGGATGGCCTCGCGCATCTCCCGCATGAGCCGGTGATAGAACGCGAGGTTGTGCGTGGTCAGCAGCTGCGCCCCGAGCGCCTCGCCCGTCCGCACCAGATGACAGAGATAGGCACGGGAGTATTCCCGGCAGGTCTGGCAGTCGCACGCCGCATCGAGCGGAGCTTCGGACAGGCTGTAGACGGTCCGCCGACAATGGATCCTGCCATGGGAGGTGTACGCGGTGCCACGCTGCCCGACCTGCGAGGGAATGATGCAGTCGAACATGTCCACGCCCCGGTGCACCGCTTCGAGGATGTCGATGGGCGTGCCCACGCCCATGAGATAGCGCGGCAGGTGTTCGGGCAGGCAGTCCGTCACCAGGCCGGTGAACTCGTAGCGCTGGGCGTGAGTCTCGCCGACCGCCAGTCCGCCGATGGCCAGGCCGTCGAACGGCAACGCTGAAAGGAAGGCGGCGCTGCGTTCGCGAAGATCCCGATGACACGCACCCTGGACGATGCCGAACAGGGCCTGCGGCGAATCGCCCCGCGCATCCAGAGATCGCAGCGCCCACCGGTGCGTGAGTTCCATCGCCGCTTCGGCTTCCGGATACTCCGCGGTCGCCGGAACGCACTGGTCCAGCACCATCATGATGTCGCTGCCGATGGCTTTCTGCATCCCGATGCTCGTCTCGGGCGAGAGCAGGTGCACCCTGCCATCGACGTAACTGCGAAAGCGCGCGCCGTCCTCGTTCATCACCCGGGCGGCGGGCAGCGAGAAGATCTGGAACCCTCCCGAGTCCGTCAGAACCGGGCCTTGCCAGTTCATGAATCGGTGGATGCCGCCGAATTTCCGGAAGACTTCCGGCCCTGGACGAAGCAGCAGGTGGTAGGTGTTCGCCAGCAGGACGCTCGAACCGGTGGCCTTCAAGGCGTCGACGGGGACGCCTCTGACTGTCGCCTGAGTACCGACTGGCATGAAGACGGGTGTCCGTACCTCGCCATGTAGTGTCTTGAACCTGCCTGCGCGCGCCTTGGAGTTCGTGGCCTGGCGGTCTATCTTGAAGTCGAGTCGGGTCATGGGAAACGGCAACGGAAGTTTGCGGCAGCCTGCGAGCTCGTGGTGTCAGTCCAGACGCAGCAGCGCGTCGTGACGTCCGCTCGCAAGTTCGCCGTCGATCGACGTGGCCAGCCGCCGCAGTGCTGCTTCGCACGAGGCGGGGGCCGTGCTGGTCCGGGTTTCCTCCGGCCAGACCGACACGCGACTGTCGCCCGGATCGAGGCTGTCCTTCCCGAAGGCACGGACCTGCAGCGTGCAATCCGCCAGCGTTGCCGTTGCGCCTGCACCCCACGGTTGATCGGCATCGATGACCTTGGCGCCCAGCTGCACCGAGAGCACCGACTTCAGTACCTGTACGAACTTATCGGCGATGCGCGGTACGTCCATCTGCCAGACGCCCGGACGGGTCTCGCGAAGCCGCGCCCGCCAGGGCCACGGCCGGAAGTCGTTGCGTGCTTGCAGAACCTCCTGGCCCGCCGTGTTGCGGGCCCAGGAGAAATGGTGGTGGACCCAGGCAGAATCGATGTCGTCGGGCTCGGCGAAGCGCATGCGTTTGCGATCCACGCGGATCTCGCTGGCCGTCCCCCGTTCGATGTCGACCACCAGCAGGCCGTACGCCTGACGGCCATCGGCCGAGCTGTAGTCGATACCGGACGCCGCCAGAACGTATTTGCCGCGCCCCGGAGAAAACGCCCGCACGTCGTCTCCCTCACGCGAGAGGTGGGTATCGGGCTGTCCGGGCGCCACCGGCACCCAGGGTTCCACGGGGTAGAACCTGAGCGACGCGACATCCATCACGCTGCGCGAACCGAACCGTAGCCAACGCCCGCCTTGCAGCAACGTGCCCGACTGCAGATCGGTCACGGCCTCGATGCCGAACGACCGCGCGGCTCCCGGTTGTCCATCGCGCTCGTCCAGCCACTGGACCTCCGCCAGCGATGCGCTTTCGCTCCTGACCGGTTGCAACCTGAGCGTTCCGCCCGCCTCCTCCGTGGCAAGGACGAAGCCCTGAGTCACGAGGAGCAACGCGGGCCGCGGTGCGGCCGGCAGCCGAAGAACCCGCCAGAAACTGCGGTTGCCGTTCACCGTGACGGACTGTCCCTTCCAGCGAACCTCGAACTCGCTCACCTTGCGCCGTGCGAAAGGGTTGCCGCCTTGATTGGGAAACGTGCCGGTGGATACGGAACGGATCCCGGCCTGGATCTGGAAAGGCCCGTGATCCACGGTGCCCTTGACCGGCATTGCGGCTGCGGCATGCGGAATCGACAGCATTGCCGACGTGATGAGCGCCAGACACCGCCAGAGAAACGGTAGGGCCAATGCGGCTGCAGTGCCGATACGTCCCCCGCACGCGGATCCGATCTTGCCGGTGAAAACACCAACTGGCGGCTGTGGCGAGGGCACGACGGCTTCAAGCAGGCGCTTCTGCCGGATCGCTCCGATGCATGTAGTCCGCAATCAGTCTGTCTTCCTTCGCCGTGTGGTGCGTGAACCATTCGACCAGATACGAGACGACGTCCTTCTTGCGCTGCTCCGTATGGTCCAGCATCAGCCGCGCCTGCTTGGCATTGAGCTGGTCGAGCAATTCCCGGTGGTGCAGCTTGTGCCCCGCCAGCTCCGGGTATCCGATGCGGAACATCAGGTTCTCTTCGCTGATGAAGTGGAAGCGAGCGTACGCAATGAGTTCCGCCACCAGCATGCGCTGATACTCGATATTGTCCTGACCCCAAAGCTCGACGATGAACTTGTTGATGAGGCCGACGAAGTGATGGTGCTGATCGTCGATCTCGCGGATGCCGAGGTCGAACTCCGGTTTCCAGGGAAAGTGGTCGTTGTGCATGCGGCAGGCTCTTCGCCTCGAGGGGCTGAAGTATAGTGGCAAGAGTCCTCCGTCAGGCGTCGCGCAACGACATGGTTGCCGCGTGGCGTGTCCGGTGGCATTCCAACAAGCTTCAGAACCGGAGACTGCAGGTGTTCTTCGTCATCGTCGTCGTTCGGTGGCGTGCCGCCATTGCCGCCACGTCGTTGTTGCTCGCGTCCCTGCCCGCCGCCGCTCTGGAGCCCGCCTGGCTCCGACGAGATGCCTTCCATCGAGCGCGTGCTGGCCGATACGGTCGGCGAGGATCCTCTCGATACCAAAGCGTTGCAGGCGGCAGCGTTCGCCCACCTTCGCAAGGCCATCGAAGATCTGGGCGACAGACGCAGGGTCACCGGTTATCTCCCCGACGAGAAGCGACTCATGGAGACCTATGGCGGTCAGTACTTCCAGATTCAGGAAGAAGCCAAGGCACTCACGGGCCCTCCGGACGGCACCAGCGATTCGCCCTGGGCCAGGTGGCTGGCGCAGCAGGGGCGCTACGAGCGGGACCACGCCGTCCGGGCGGAGATCCTCACTCGCTATCTGTCGCCCGACACGCGCGCCAGGCTCAACGTGACCATTGCCGAATCGGATGCGCGCGTGCGCCAGTCAAAACGCGAAATGATGCGCGGTCTGGGTCACGAGGTTTCGTTCTGGGACGAGATGGAGCCACAGGAACAACAACAGGCCCTGGGGTTCGCGACCGTGATGCTGGCGCTGTTCGGCCTGCTGATGATCCGCGAGTTGCGCACCTTCGGACTGGTGCCCGCCGACCCGATGACGCTGCGGGCCGGATTCGGCCGCTACGCACTGCACGTCGCGACCGGTATCGTGGAGAACTACAGCAAGTGGGTCGACACGACGAAAACCACCACCGTCACCCGGCACGAATCCGGTCAGACCTCGACTTCCGTGAGTTACCGGAGTGTCACCCACGAAGCCTTCACGTTGCGATGGAACGGCGGAGAACATTCCGTGCACGTGCTCGACGCCGATCTCGACGTGACAGACGGCAGCCTGGTGACCGCGGTGTGGGGAGTGCGCCGGCGCAAGGACTCCGGCGACTACTTCATCTTCTTCGACCGGAGCACGAACCGGCGGCTGCCGATCATCCGTGCGCTGCAGAGCGCTTTGGCCCCCACGCGCTGGCTGATGCTGCCGACGCTGCTCGCGGCGATGGTCGTGTCGGCAGCCACGCCGCTTTGGCTGGGGCTCCTGCCGAGGACGAACCCCACCCTGCGGGCGTTTCTCGGACTGTTCGCCGGCTGGGTGCTGATGTTGCTGGTCCTGGGGCTCGTCGCCCGTTACCGCGCCAAGCGTTTCGCGCGCCGGGATGGCCCGCGGCTGCTGGCCGCCATCGAGGCGCGAGAGACCCGATGATGCAGGTGAACTCGACATTTCCTTCGATGCCATGACCAGGATCACCGTCCACCACATCCCCGTCTGCCCGTTCTGCCAGCGCCTCGAGATCCTGCTCACGCTCAAGGGCTGCCGCGACAGCGTGGAGTTCCGCGTCGTCGACGTCACCCGCCCCCGGCCGGACTGGCTGCTGGCCAAGACCCGCGGCACGACCGCCCTGCCCATCCTCGAGACTGCCGACGGCCGCGTATTGAAGGAAAGCCTCGTGCTCATGCGCTATCTCGACGAGGTGTTTCCCGGCCGCTCCTTGGCACAGGCGGACCCTTACCGGCGTGCGGTGGAAGGCATGATGACCCGCCTGGAAGGTGAGCTCACCGTGCAGGGGTACACCTGGGTCATGAACCAGGATCCGGCGCGACGCGATGCGTTCCACACCGCCATGCTGGGTCAGTACGCCCGCCTGAACGCATTCCTGATCGAGCACTCGCCCGACGGCACTTTCCTGTTCGAGGAATTCGGTTGGGCCGAAGCCGTCTTCACGCCCCTGTTCATGCGTTTCTGGTTCCTGGAGTACTACGAGGGCTTCGCCCTGCCCGACGACGCGGCGTACGCGCGCGTGCGGCACTGGGTGGCGGCGTGCCTTTCCCATCCGGCTGCCCAACAGGTGACCCAGGAAGAAATCGTGAAGCTGTACTACGACTACGCGAAGGGCGCGGGCAACGGCGCGTTGTTGCCGGGGCGGCAGCGGTCGTCCTTCAGCTTCGAACCCCACTGGCGGTCGCGACCCTGGCCGCCGCGCGACAAGTACGGACACAGCGCGACGGACGCGGAGTTGGGACTCTGACGCGTCCCGTGCATCGCCTCGCTTCCCTCACAGGAGCCCCGCATGAATCCTGAAACGCTCGAACGCCGCGTGCGACGGCTGGAAGATCTGGAGGCGATCCGCGACCTGAAGGCACGCTATGCGGCGGCGTGCGACAGCGGCTACGACGCTGACACACTCGCGGCCATGTTCACGGAAGACGCTGTGTGGGATGGCGGCATGCTGGGCCGCCACGAGGGACGCGAGGCGATCCGCGCGTTCTTCCAGGGCTCCAGCAGCCGGATCTCGTTCGCCCGGCACCACATGCTGAACCCGCTGATCGACGTCGACGGGGACACCGCGACCGGCACGTGGTACCTCCTCCAGGCCTGCACGTATATCCGTGACAACCAGGCCGTGTGGGGTACCGGGACGTATCACGACCGCTACGTGCGCACCACCGAAGGCTGGCGCTTCGCTCACGTGCGCCTGGAATCCCATTTCTGGACGCCCTACGAGGCGGGCTGGGCGCAGGTTCCCTTCATTCAGCGGCGCTGAGGCGGCTGCCTTCGATCTCCCGGCCAGAGGCCGCTGCGCCGCGCCCGGATCGTCCGACCCGGCGCTTCGCTGCCGTGTGCAGGCACGGCGCGGCGCACCGTCACGCCCGGCGGCGCCGCCACGCCAGCAGCGTCACAAGACCGCCGAGCATGAGGCCGGTGGTGGCCGGCTCGGGAACCGGTTGATAGACGATCTGCAGCTCCGACCTCCCG
This sequence comes from Betaproteobacteria bacterium, assembly GCA_016713305.1. Classification (NCBI taxonomy): domain Bacteria; kingdom Pseudomonadati; phylum Pseudomonadota; class Betaproteobacteria; species Betaproteobacteria bacterium. The sequence goes on along the minus strand of JADJPK010000014.1, from coordinate 82,070 downwards.
CCCGCGTGCTCGAGCTGCAGCGAGAATTTTCCATCCGTGTCGTTCTCGAACGCGCTCGTGTCCAGCCGCAGTTCCTTCGGATCGAAACCATCGATGGCGTCCGCCCGCAACACGGTCCAGGCGAAACTGCGATGCTTGTCGAAGTTCGCCGCGGGACCTGCCGCGAAGGCCGCGTCCATCGAGATGAGCGAGACCACGAACTGGCTGTTGAACGTGGTACCTGCGTTGATGTCGAGTGTGCCGGCAATGTCCCACAGGTCGAAGCCTGTGCCCGGCGCGCCGAGCGCATCCGCGACCTCGACCTCGTATTCGCCGCCCGCGTTGAAGACGACCGGTCCCAGCGTCGACGCAGTCCCGGGTGAGTTGCCGGGCGCGAAGGTTCCGCCGCGGTTCACCGTCACACTGCCGAAGGTGCCCCCGCCCATCGCAAGACTGCCGAAGTCCAGCGTCAGCGGCGCCGAGACGGTGCCATTGTTGACGAGAAGCGCGCCTCTCATCGTGAGCGCAGCCCCCTCGAGTGCGGCCCCCTGTGAAACCAGCACTTGCGACCCTCCGCCCGATACCATCGGGCTCGACAGTTCAAGCCCCGCGCCGGTCCGAAGGTCGAGAACGCCATTGTTCTCGACGTCCGCGAACGTCGCGCCGCTGCCCAGCACGAGGCTTCCGCCGGATGTGATCATCACGTTGTCGAGCGTGAGGCCAGCCCTGGCATCGAGCATGCCCGACAGCGACGCGTTCGACCACGCGACCCCACGGTGGGCAGTGAAGCGGCTGTTCGCGGCGAGCGATGTCCCGTCGAAGGACACAGCCTGGTGGGCCACCTCATGCCCGATGCCGCGCAGCGTTCCGCCGATGAGTTGGAGCCCGTCGTATCGGATCACGCCCGTGGCGTCCGTGCGGAAGCTCCGGCTGGACACATCCCAGAGCGTTCCGGACAGTGGTGCGGTCAGATCCAGCGTGCCGCCATTGAGAGCGATGAATTCGCGCGACGCGATCGGTCCTCGAATCTCGAGCGCGACTCCGGAACCGTCGACGATGGTCCGACCCGTGTAATTCAACTGGCCCGAGAACACGGCCCGAAAGCCGCTGCCGGCGAAGGCGACGCTGCCCGGCCCCGATGGTCCGTCCTCGAAGTGGCCGCGATAGACGAAGTCAGGTGTGTAACCCGGCCGTCCTGGCGCCGTGGTCACCGTCCATGCCGCCGGACGCGTGAGACTGGTCTGACCGACGGTCGCGACCGGATCGGAGATGGAGAAGATCTGCTGCGTATCGACCAGGAAAACCGGGCCGGTCTCGACCGAACCCCGATCCACGGCAAAGGAGACATCGCGTCCGCCCACCCTCATACCTTGAATGGCGACCAGTTTCGCGCCATTTTCCACGCGAACAGAGGCAGAACCTTGAGATTGAACGCGCACGTCCTGCGTGATCAGGCGCGTGTCGGGTCCTGAAAGCAGCAGGAACGCATTGCGGTCCGGTTTGGAAAGCACGTGGGTGCTCCCCATCGAATCATCGAAACGCGCGCCGCCGCTTAGCGTCAGGCGGGCATCACCGACTAGGTTATCAATCCGGATGACTCCGTTTCCCGGCAAGAGCTCATATTCGCCGCCCCGAAACTCCAGAGTGCCGCCCTCCACCGCGACTGACGTGAAGCGGGCACCTCCCGTCAGCACCTGCTTGTTTTCGCCGGTCTTCAACAGCATGGCGCCGAGGTTCAAGGCACCCGCGAATGTCGCATCCCGTAGGAGAGTCGAACCCAGATTCAGCCCCGTTTGAGGCAGCGAGAAACGCCCGCTGCCCGAAGCGCACCCATCAGCACCATGTCACCGAGCGTGCTGGAGTACACCAACCCGTCGTCCCGGTTGATCTCCACCGTCGCTCCCTCCAACGCAGTCCGATCCTCCACACGGAACACGCCTTCGTCGATGATCAGCCGGCCCGATATGTGGGGGTTCGCGATGATTTCATCCGATCCGATCTTGCGTATGGACCCCGGTCCCAGGGCACCGTCCGAAATGGAACCCCGGAAGCGGGTCGAGGTGCCCGGCGCCGCGCCGGGGGTGCCAAGGGTCAGCGCGGGCGTCCCCGACGGCCCGTCGGAGAGCTCGATGACGGAGGGTCTCAGGGGATCGTGCACCACGGAATCGAGTCTATGAATGAACGCGGTTCCACCGGAGACGATGAGGGTGCCCCCGTAACCTTCGAACGAAAGGAGGTCGAGGAAGAGTTGACCCCCGCCCGCCACGGACACTTCGGCGCTGGTGGGACCACGCGATAGGCCCAGACGAAGATCGGAGGCCGTGACGCTTCCTCCGGCAGACATGGCAAGACTTCCCAAGCCGTCCTGGCCGACAGAAAGGGAGGAACGTCCCGTGGCGGAATCAGGTTGAACGTCGAGCCGGCTGCCCGTGCCGGTGACGAAGAACAGACCCCCTCCATGCACACGGACGCCGCTGCCTGCACGTACTTGTGCACCATCGACAATCCCCAGCACCGCATTCGCCCCGGAGACATCCAGCGGCGCAGTCGCGACGGGCGTTGATGCCGTGTCGGTGAAGGAAAAGAATCCACCGCCCAGACGCACCGCCCCGGTACTGACCGACAGAAAGGGTGCCGTGAAGGGGCTCGCCTCCGTTCCCCCTGTGAACCGCTGCACGCCGGGCCCGCTGGTCCGCGCCAGGCCCACCGTACCCGAAGTGAAGCGGCCGCTCCAGCGAGCCTCGTGCAGGCCGGCGCCGAATTCGAGGGTGAGGTTCTGTTGTTCGAGATCGAATTCGCCTTCCAGGGCACCGATGCGAAGGGGATTGGCGGGTGACGCCCCGGAGACCGTCAATCGGGCCCCCGGCAACATGGTCAGCACGGCGTTCGCGAGCGTGCCCGGGTTGACTCGCAACGTGCCGGAATCGACCTGCACGGTGCCCAGATAGTTGGTCACCCCGGAGAGGAAGAACTCCCCCGCGCCGACCTTTCGCACAGTCCCTTCAGCCCCGGTCAGGGTCCCGCCGAAGCTAGAATCGCTGGTGCCGAGCGGCGATGCGAAGGATGTGTCGCCGACGATCAGGGTTCCCCCGGCCATCTCCACCGTGCCCAGGCCGGTACCACCGTCGTCGAGGCGATTGAAGCGGCCGGTTCCCCCCGGATTCAGCAGGAATCTGGAGGACCCTGTGGCGAAGCTGAGCACGGGCGACTCGATCGTGCCGCCAGAACCTGCGACGAGCACACCCGTGCCGGCATCCCGCGCCGCCGTCCTCCCCAGAACGATCCGATCGGCAGAGGAGGCGCGCGACTGGGTTCCGCTGACGCGCACACCGGCCGGTCCGCCTCCCGTGCCGACCGCCAGCGTGGCCGGGAGATCCTGTCGTGTCGCATCCCGGATCACCGACAGGACGGAACCGCCCCAGACCGAGAGGTCAGCGCCGCCCACGCTGGCGGTGGAGGTGACGGTCAGACTGGCGCCGGCAGACAGTTCGAGAGTGCCGCCGGAGTCCAGTTGCAGCGCACCCAGTTCGTCCGGTGTCGTACTGAGCGCAGCCGTGAGGCTCACCGTGGTGCCCACGAGGGAGGTGCTGCCTCGCGAGATCCGGAGGTATCCGAAGCTCGATTCCGGAGCGGCTCCGGATGCGCCGCCGATGACCAGCGCCGCCTCCGCGAGGGTGCCCACGACGACTCCGCTCGAGCGGTTGCCGTTGACGCCGGCCTCGAAGTGCGACGTCGCCCCCAGTGAACCGGACCCGGTGAGCGAAATTGCCGACGAGCCGAGCTCCAGCGGGGTCTGGTGAGTGTCGAGCCCTGCCAGCGCCACCGTCCGCAATGGAGTCGCATCGAACCGTGCATTGGCTCCGGTGACCTTCACGAAGGTCGAGGCGAGCGCGCCCGATGTGCCGGCCTGGAGCGTCCCATTCCGCACATCCACCTCCACGTCGAGGGAAACGGGGGGCGACAGGATCAGGGTTCCGCCCTGTGAAGGTCAACGAGGGATGCCCCGTGAGCGAGACGACTTCGAGGGGCGAAGACAGGCGCGAGGTTGCGCCCTCGGCCACTTCCACCGCGGCAGCGGTGAAGTCCGATACCAGTCGCAGGTTGCCGCCCTGGAGAACGTAGCCGTCCGACAGAAAACGCAGACCTCCCGCCGTCTGCGTGCCGGTCATGTTCACCGTTCCCCCCGTGCCGCCGAACGTCGCCACGGACAAGGCGCCGTCCGGCCACGATGCCCCGTTGTGGATCCCCAACGGGGGAAACAGGAACCCGATGCCGCTTGGCGAAGTGGACCAATTGGCTTGCACGTCGTCCCAGAACCCGCTGCCGCCGATGCCGGGGTTGGCGAGGTTGGGATCCCAATAGACGTCAATGGCGTTCGCGGATGGGGCGATTCCCGCCAGCGCCAAGGCGGCCAGGAGAAGCGCGGGACGGAACGGGTGTGCAAGACGGGCACGACGATGCAGCCGGGCGGGTGCGGACATGGGCGGTCTCCTCTGGCGGGGGCGCCATGCCGGACATCCGGCGTGCTGTTGTCACCTGATTCTGATTCTGCGCTCCCCGGGGCGGACGAAAGAATACTCGTCCAGCCCAAAACTGGCATCTGCCGAACTGCAGATTCTTGCCATCCCCGTTGCTGCGTCCTGACGACTCCTGGGAGCCAGCGCACCAACGCGCGCCCTGCAATCGAGCGTGAGTGACGCGTGCCGGAGTGCGACCGTGGGGCGCGGGATCGCCGGAACGCTACGGCCTGTTCCCGGCCAATTCCATGCACCGGACCGCGACTTCCCGGGCGATGTCCCGGTCGCCCTCCGCCGCGTAGCGTTGGCTCAAGCGCTGGGCGGCCTCACGGTAGCCCGGTTCTTGGAGCACGCGCTTCACCGCCGCCACGCCTTTCTGGCGCGCCTCGGCCTCGGTCAGCACCAGCCCGGCCCCCGTTTCCGCCACCCGCCTGGCGAACAGCAACTGTTCGGCGTGCATGGGCAGCATCACGACCGGGAGGCCGGCGCGAAGAACCGTGCAAACGGTCCCCGATCCGGCGTTGCACAGCACCGCGTCGGCTTCGGCGCAGACGCGCTCCATGTTCACCGGGCCAGAGGACAGCGCGAGTCGATTGGAGGCATGGCGCCGGGCGAGTTCCGGCGACAGGCCGGGAATGAATGCGCAGGTGCGCCATAGCGCCTTCGACAAAGCGGCGACCAAGGGTTCGATCGCGCCGTAGTCGCCCTTGAGATAGGCGAACACCCGGGGGCTTTCTCCCGAGGGCCATGGCGGATCGACGCCGTGAACGGCCGTCGGCAGCGGCCCCCAGTAGCGAACCGACGGGTCCGCCGAGCGGGACGCGAAGTGGTCCACTTCGCGCCACGTGAGCAGAAAGTTCTCGTCGACGGCGAGAAGGTCACCGAGCCGGTCGAGGGCGGGTGCGCCGAGGGCGGCGAGCACTGCGTTCGCAGTGCCGAGTGCGCGCGCCTCGGACTGCGCCACCCGTGCCGGTTCGATCGGATCCCAGACCCGGAACGAGGGGATCGGGGAGACCGCGGGAGGCTGGAAGAACCCCGTGCCGATCGTGGCCCGGCGCACGTCCAGCCCCCGGCTCGCCAGCAGCAGTGTCGGCGCGTGATCGGCCAGGATCAGATCCGGCCGAAGGGCCTCCAGCAGCGAACGCCACCCCGTCGCCACGCCGTGCAATCGCCGGGCGTCGAGAAAGCCGGCGCGGAACAGCAGTTCCGCATACGTCGCGGATTCCGGCAGCCCTCTGAGGACGGACAGCCAGACAGGGGCCTGCCACAGGGTCAGCCGGGGATGCGCCAGCAGGTCGCCGAAAGCGGCCCCGGCCGTGGACAGATCCCGCAGGACCGCGTGGACGGCGTGATCGCCGCCCAGAAGATGGCGGGCGATCTGGGACAACGGCACGGAGTGGCCCAGGCCACCGCCCAGTTCCCAGGCAAGCATGAAGGTGGACATGGCGAAGCAGCAGGTATCTCTTGTGTGCGGGTCGGTAGGCTTACTAAACTTCACGAACCAATACGTTTCACCACAAGCAGGAGACCTCATGAGATTCCCCCGCAGTGCAGTGGCGGCCGCGGTCGCCGCCGCCTGGTTCGGCGCGCCGGCGTACGGCCAGACCGTCGACACCCAGTTTACCGGTGCGATCGTCGACAACAACTCCGTGGTGGCGGAAGCCTCCACGCCTGTCGACGGCAACCCGATCTCGGGCTCCGCCTACACCGGCGGCCTGTTCTTCAGCCAGTCGACCTTCTACGGCGACCTCACCACCGGCACGTCCGCGGTCCGCGTGCTGGCAGGCAAGAACCGGGACGTGCTGACCGAACTCGTCTACGAAGCGGTCGTGACCAACGATACCGACACCGCCATGGCGCTGGACTTCCGGTTCTTCATCGGCCGCGGCCGAGTCGGCATCGACCACATGACCTCCGGCGACTCCTTCAGCGGTGCCGCCGCGCTCGACGCCACCATCACCTGGGGCGACACCCCGCTCTGGCGGGTGTATTTGGGCCTGACCGGATCAGGCGCGCCCGGTGAATTCGGCGACACGGTGTCCTACACGCCGACCATCGAGCTCTCCACTTCGGCTCAGGACTTCAACGTTCACGACTTGGGTTCCAGCCTCTACTACGACCCGTACGCCGGCCAGCTGGGCCTGGGCATTCTGGGCGCGCACGAATCCAAGGTCCTGTCCTACCGGGTCGCCGGCTCCGGCTACTACACCTCGAACACCGAGATGGACATGTACGGCTACGGCGGCCAGGCGGTGGTGGGCAACACCGACCCGTTCGATTTCGAGGGCCGCCCGGTCGATGAACTCGGCAATCCCCTGCCCGGCGGGATCCAGCCCGTGCCGGAGCCCGAAACGTACGCCATGGTCTCCGTGGGACTCGTGGCGCTGGCCCTGGCGGCCAGGCGCCGACGGCGCACGCAAGGGAGCGGGACCGCCTGACCTCCGACGGGCGCTGTTTCACGAAAGGCCCCCATGCGGGGCCTTTTTCGTTTCGGCGGCTCCCTCGGGGTCAGGGAACCACGGCGATCGCCTCGATCTCGATCCTGGCGTCGGGCACCACCAGGGCCGAGACGCCGATCATCGTGCTCGCGGGCGGCCTTGCCGGATCGATGAAACGGTTACGGACCTCCGAAATCGCCGCCCGATCGTCGGGCTCCAGGTCGACCACGTAAATGGTGAACTTGATCACGTCGCGGAATCCCGCGTCCGCCGCCGCCAGCGGCTTGCCCAGGTTCTGGAATACGCGCTCCGACTGAGCGCGCAGATCGCCGGCACCCACGAGGCGGGCCTCCTCGTCCCAGGCGAGCTGACCGCTGATGTGGATCGTCCGCCCGCCGCTTGCCACGGCGACCTGGGAGAACGTGCCCAGGTTCGCCAGGCCGGGGGGATTGAGAAACGTGATGTCGGGCGTGTCTCGGGTCGTCATGCGGGGCCTCCGTCGGTCGCAGGGAAGAACAGTCGTTCGAATGGCCGGAAACCGGGTGGGCGGCCGAAGGGCGGTGTTGCCTCGCCGATGATCGCTGAATCCGCTGCCCGAATTCCCGACCCAATAACCATGACACAGATCAAGTTGATTGTGATCTCGTGTCCCTATCATCGCCCACCGCTGTCCGTATGGAGTGTTGGATGCCACAGGAGGCGCCCGTGCAGGAATCCCCGCACCCGCCGCAGACAGGACGCGCCGCCCCATCGCGCGCTTCGCTGTCCATGTTCGAATCCGCCTGGATCTGGCTTGCCGTGGCCGCGCTCGTTCTTGCCTGGCTCCCGCTGCTGGCCGCGATCCGCGTCTTCGACCGCGATCCGGTGCGCTACCGCACGGGTCGATGGTTCCGCCGCCTGGGCGCGACCATCACCCGCGTCAATCCGGCCTGGGATCTGCAAATCCAGGGGGCCCAGCAGATCACCGACCCGCGCCGCCCGTACGTGATCGTGAGCAATCATCAATCGATGGCCGACATCCCGCTGCTCTCGCATCTGCCGTGGGAAATGAAATGGGTGGCCAAGCTCGAGTTGTTCAAGCTGCCCGTGGTGGGGTGGATGATGCGGATGGCCGGCGACATTCCGGTGAACCGCACCAATGCGCGCAGCGGCGCGCGCGCGATGATCACGGCCGCGCACTATCTGGATCAGCACTGCTCGGTCATGTTCTTCCCCGAAGGCACACGCAGCCGTGACGGCCGGATCGGCGCCTTCAACGACGGCGCCTTTCATCTTGCTGCGCGACAGGGCGTCCTCATCCTGCCGATCGCGGTCGACGGATCGCACGGCTGTCTCCCCAAGAAGAGCTGGCGCTTCGGCGGCCGCTCCGAAATACGCGTCAAAGTGCTCCCCCCCATTCAGCCCGGCGCTCCGGGCAAGACAGAAGCCACGAGGCTTCGTGACGAAGCGCGCGCCTCCATCGTGCAGCAGCTGGCCCAGTGGCGCGGGGTTCCGGCGGCAGACGTGGACGCACTCGCTTCCCCACAGGAGATTCGCCCTTGAACGGCCCATTGCCCATGCCTGTTTTGACCCGACTCGTCATCAAAGGACGCACGCTGTTGCCCATCGTTCAAGGCGGCATGGGAGTCGGCGTATCCGCCCATCGCCTGGCCGGAACGGTGGCCAGCCACGGGGCCGTCGGCACCATCGCCAGCGTGGACCTGCGCCGGCTGCATCCGGACCTCATGGCCGAGACCGGGCGTTCGCGCGACGAGGACAAGATCAATTCGGCCAACCTGGTTGCGCTCGACCGCGAGGTGAAGGCGGCATTGAAGATCGCCGATGGCAGGGGACTCATCGCCGTCAACGTGATGCGCGCGGTGTCCCAGTACGCCGACTACGTGCGCCAGGCCTGCGAGAGCGGCTGCGGCGCCATCGTCATGGGCGCCGGACTTCCGCTGGATCTTCCCGACCTGACCGCCGGTCACCCGGATGTGGCCCTGATTCCCATCTTGTCCGATGTCCGGGGAGTGAACCTGCTGGTGCGCAAGTGGATGCGCAAGCAGCGCCTGCCGGACGCCATCATCATCGAGCACCCCCGCTACGCCGGCGGGCATCTGGGTGCCGCGGACGAGGCCGACGTGATGAGCGCGCGGTTCGACTTCGAAACCGTGATCCCGGGCGTGATCGCCACCTTGCGTGACCTCGGCGTCGAGCCGATTCCGATCATCGCGGCCGGAGGCGTGAACTCCCACGAGAAGGTGCGCCAGATGATCAACCTGGGCGCGTCCGCGGTCCAGCTCGGGACGGCCTTTGCGGTGACGCAGGAAGGCGATGCTCACCCCGTGTTCAAGAAGGTGCTCGCCGAGGCGATGCCCGAGGACATCGTGACGTTCATGAGCGTCGCGGGCCTGCCTGCGCGCGCCGTGCGCACGCCCTGGCTCGAGCGCTACCTGAAGCGCGAGGCCCGGATGAAGGGCAAGGCGAAGGACCGGGGGACGTGCACGCTGGCCTGGAACTGCCTGCTCTCCTGCGGGCTGCGGGACGGGCTGACGCGTGCCGGACAGTTCTGCATCGACAATCAGCTGGCCGCCGCGGTGGCCGGAGATCTCGAACATGGCCTGTTCTTCCGCGGTTCGGAGAGCCTGCCCTTCGGATCGCTGATCGCGAGCGTGGAGGACCTGCTGCGCTACCTGGTGAACGGCGAGTACGTGCACGCGCAGGCATCGGTCTGACGATGGGCCTGCTGCAAGGCAAGCGCATTCTCATCACGGGATTGATCGGCGCCCGTTCGATCGCCTACGGCATCGCACGAGCCTGCCGGGGCCAGGGAGCGGAACTCGCCTTCACCTACCAGAACGAACGCGTCCGCGAGCGCGTGGCCGATCTCGCGAAGGAATTCGACGCCGACATCGTCCTGCCATGCGACGTGGGGGAGGATGCCCAGATCGAGGCGCTGTTCGGAGCCCTGGGCGAACGATGGGACGCTTTCGACGGCCTGGTCCACTCGATCGCCTTCGCCCCGCGGGAGGCGCTCATGGGCGATTTCCTCGACGGGCTCACCCGCGAGGCCTTCCATCAGTCCCAGGACATCTCGGCGTACAGCTTTCCCGCACTGGCGCGGGGCGCACGGCCGTTCATGAGAGGACGCGATTCGGCCATGCTGACGCTTTCCTATCTCGGCGCCGAGCGAGTGGTGCCGAACTACAACGCGATGGGGCTGGCCAAAGCATCGCTGGAAGCGTCCGTGCGGTACATGGCGGCGCACCTCGGGGGTGACGCCATCCGCGTGAACGGAATTTCCGCCGGGCCCATCAAGACACTTGCCGCCGCAGGCATCGGCAACTTCGGGCGGATCTTCAAGTACGTCGAGGAGAACGCGCCGATCCGCCGCAACGTCTCGATCGACGATGTGGGCAAGGCCGCCGCCTTCCTCCTCTCGGACTTCGCCTCGGGGGTCACCGGCGAGATCCTCCACGTCGACGGCGGATTCAGCACGGTGATGGCCGGGATCCGCGGCGACAACGGCGAGAGCGAATGATGCCCGTGGCCGTCTGCAGGAGTCCGGCGATGGCAACTTCCCCGCTCGGGGTGAACAGCCCGGCCCGGTGCGCACCCGAGAAATATCAAGATTGCTCCGGACAGGCGTTGGTGAGGACAGGGCATCCGGCGTAACCTTGGAATGCGATAGCGCGCTCCTCAAGGCGCAGACGGGTGTCGCGCTCGAGAATCACGTGTGTTGCCATGGGCGGTCGCTTCGAGGGACCAGTCAGACCCCTCCGGCGGTACCGTCCAAACAGAGCTCGCGCCGGCGGAATCGCCGGCAGTTCAGCCGAACCAGGGAGATCGTCATGTACATCAAGTCTTTCGCGGCAGCCGTTGTCCTGGCATGTGCTTCGTCCGGGGCGCACGCCAACCTCCTCGTCAATCCGGGATTCGAGTCTGGCCTGACCGGCTGGCAGACGACCGGCAATGTCGAACTCCGCACCGCCGTGAGCGAGCCGGACCCGTACGAAGGCGTGAATTACATCTTCGGCCTCAATACGCCCTCGTTTTCCGTGCGGCAAGACATCGACGTCCTGACCAGCGGATTCTCGGCCGATGCCGTGGACAGCGGGACGCTCGAGGTCCTGTTCGGCGGCTGGCAGGCCGGCTATCAAACGCAGACCGACGAAGGGCAGATCACGGTATCGATGCTCGACGCGCAGTTGGCGGAACTCGGCCACCTTTCCCTGGAAAGCATCTACTCGAACAGTACCTGGGTGGAACAGTCCGGGGTCACACCTTTGCTGGAAGGCACGCGTTACCTGCGTTACTCGTTCGTGGGGACTCGGCATTCCGGTTCCAACACCGATGCCTATCTCGATGCGGCCTACCTCGAAGTTCGTGCAGTGCCCGAACCGGAGACCTATGCGCTGATGCTGGCCGGGCTCGCCTTGACCGTGGTTGCAGGCAGCGCAGAACGAAGAAGGGTTGACCGCTTCTCCGTGCCAACGGGTTGCCACGAACGAGCAGGCGGCGAGAATCGAACCTGCCTGCTCGCTCTCGTCTTCTCACCCACGGCGTCGACGTGCGAGCGTGGTGCCATTCGCCAGGATCTCGGTCGCAGAACGTCTCAAGGCACAGCCAGTGCATTGAGATCGATGAACTGGGGGACTCCTACAACGTTGTGAACCTTCGCCGCGTCACGCCGCCTGGTCGAGTAGACTCCGGTCCTCCTTCAGAAAGGATTACTCCAACGTGACCATTTCCCTGATCCGCCGTCTTGCAGTGTTCGTGTTCTCGGCCTTCGCGCTGACCGCCATGGTGGTGGTCGATGCCGAAGCCCGTCGTCTGGGCGGCGGGCGCTCCATGGGACGCCAGTCGGACAACGTGAGCCAACGTCAGGCCACCCCCACCTCAGAACGCTCCCGGCCAGAATCAGGCGTCTCGCAACGATGCCGGACCGCAGCAGGGCGGTGCCACGCAGCCGCCCCGCAATCGCTGGCTGGGCCCGATCGCCGGCCTGGCCGCCGGGCTGGGCATCGCCGCCCTCTTCTCCCACTTCGGCATGGGAGGCGCACTCGCCGAGATGATGGGCTCCCTCCTGCTCGTCGGATTGCTGGTGATGGCGGGCCTGTTCATCTGGCGGATGTTGCGGAGAAACGCGATGGCCACCGGCGCTCCTGCCCACGCCGGGGCTGCGGGTGGTTACAGGTCTTCGGGGGCGTTCGAACGAGAGCGCGCGGTAGTCGAGCCGATCCGGCCCTATGCGGCCCCCACCCCGAGTCGGGACGCGGCACCGGGGACGACCTACAGCGTGACGGGCGATCCCATACCGTCCCTCGACACATCTGCGAGAGCTCCCGCCCCGACGTGGTCGATTCCCCCAGATTTCGACGTAGCCGGGTTCGTCCGCAGCGCCAAGGTGCATTTCGTCCGGCTGCAGGCCGCATGGGATGCGGGCGACCTGAACGACATTCGCGATTTCACGACCCCCGAGATGTTCGCGGAGATCAAGATGGACTTCACAGAGCGCGGTGAGACGCCCAACCGCACCGAAGTGGAATCGCTGGAGGCGGAACTGCTCGGCATCGAACAGCAGAACGGTCACGTCGTGGCGAGCGTACGGTTCACCGGCGCGCTGAAGGAACACGCCGATCGTCCCGCCGAACCTTTTGTCGAAGTCTGGAACCTCGTGAAGCCTCGATCGGGTCGCGATGGCTGGCTGCTGGCGGGCATTCAGCAGGTCGCAACGAACTGATGTGTCTTCTGACGGCCGGCAGCGTGTGCTGCCGGCCGTTTGCTTTTTTGGGCGCCATGACTGCGGACCCGATAGGGTGATCGGCCGTGGGACCTTCCGGCGGGCGCGCGTTCTGATTCCGTTTGCCTTGAACTAGGAGCGCCAGTCCTCGCCATTGGCGTGCGCCGCGAAAGCCTTCGCGCGACGCAGGATCGCGACGGCGTCGTGGCGCAGGGACGTGAGGCGGATCAGCCAGTGCCCGCCATACGAACGTTTGTCCAGCCACGAAAGTGGCGAGCGCAACCGCCCGAGATGCTCGCGTGCCAGATCCTGGCTTCGCAGCGTGACCACGAGGTTCGTACCGCCGCGCGGGATCGTCTTCACCGTGAAGTGAGCGATGTCCTCCCACGGGACCGTGGCGCCGCCCATTCGTGTGTCGGTAATTCCCTGCTGATCGATGATGAGCGACGCCGGCCGCGATCGCAGCACGAGATAGCAGTACCCCAGCCACAGCAGGATCACCACCGCCGGCGGCCCGAAGAGCCAGAGGTAGGTCGCCCCCCGGAACATCCCGATGAGCAACACCCAGTAGTAGCACACATGCCCCGCCACGACCGCGAAGATGGCGCAGACGAACAGGGCCCAGAGGCGAGACGGATAGACGAACAAGGGCTGCGGCGCAGGCGAGCGTGATGAGACTTGCATGGGTGGAGAGCGACGAACGAGACGGTGAAGGATGCTACGCCGCTACGCCCGTGTCGATGTCCCGGCCGTCGAATCAGCGCTCGTGCGCGCCTCACGGGAGTGGCTCGCCGCTGGATCCCGGTCGAGGAACGGCCGGGCGTGCAGCGTGACGAACGCCCGCGAGCTCAGGCCGCCGTTCGACGGCGTAGTGCCGCTCCGAGAACGCCCAGGCCGGCGAACATCAGCCCGACCGTTTCAGGTTCCGGCACGGCCGTCGTGAACTCGCCCGTGGTCAGCAGCGTGAATCCCTGCGAGGCGCCTGCCGCGTTGTCTGCCGTGAGGTCCACTCGATTGCCGAGATAGAACTGGAACTGATAGGTGCGCCCGGCCTGGAGCGTGTTGGCGGGCATCGTCAGCGTCGTCACGGACGGGGCTGCCAGACCGCCACTCGAGAATCGGGTCTCGCCGGTGAGCACGTCGTCCACGAAGAACGTGATCGTCTGCTCTGTCCCTGGCGCCGGCGTTCCGATGGGGCTGATGTGGAAATCGAAGGCGTTGCCTGCTTCCATCCCCTGCAAGTCGGAAAACGTCGAACCAGTCAGATAGGGGAAGGCATCGGGGTAAGGACCGACCGCCGCGTTCAAGGTGACCGACTCCGATTGCCCGAGGCCGCTCAGTGTGTACACGTGTGCCCCGGCCGGAAAACGCTGATCCATCTGTTCCTGTGTCGCGAACAGTTCGGAGTGGTAGTCAAAGCCGAATCCCACGTCGTTGAGCGGCAGGACAATGGTCTCGCCGCCGGGAATGCTCCAGGACGCCGTCTCGAACCCGTGGCCGGGGACGACCGCCAGATTGGACATGAACCGATAGCCCGTCAGCGTGAGCTGGTTGCCATCCCCGGTCTGGACGGCATGACCGGTCCGGACCTGCTGAACGAATGCGGCTGCCGGGGGCGTCTGCGCGTGAACGGTGGATGAAAAGCCGAGGACGGTCACGACGCAGGCGGTACGGGCGGCGTCGGTGAATCGAGAAATGCGAGGCATGAAGGTCTCCAGGGGGCAGCACCGGGCTGCGGGGTTCGTCGCCCTTCTCCGAGAGCTGACCGGAATGTACCTTGAATATCGTGCGCGGCACCACTGCGTTCATCGTCACGACTGCCGCGGTCTGCACGCTGGGCGTAGCTGCGGGCAACGCAATCGACATCGCATTCGTCTACAACGGACTTTTCATCGACGGAGACTCCTGGACGACACGATCGCGGGCCGTGGTCGATTCCGGCTTCGATGCACCAACCCATCCCCGCAGGCTTCGGCTTGCCCCCTTCCGCCGGGACTTGGCGCGCCAAGGCTCGCGCGGCTCTGACCAGCGGTGCCCTGCGGGTCCATGCATACGACGGACAGCGGGGCGGCGGAAGCGCCTCCCACCGCCTGGCACGGGCGACGCACCCACGCGCAAGCAGTGCCACCGCGGCCCAGGCGTCGAGTCCACGTTCGCGTGAATGGCATGGTCGCCCGCTGTGGATCGGACTGCCGGTCGTGTCCGGTCGAACGGGCGTCGACCAAATTGACAGACTACGCCTCAGGGATTTGGATCGACGGCCGATCTGAGATCGTCTTCTCCGTGGCGCCGAGAGATCCGCATGCATCTTGCTGTGGAACGCCCGCAGTGTCTGCCCGCGGACCACGATCCCATCATCGCGATCATCGACGCCGGTGACACCTCTTGGCGGCCCCGCCCATCGCCGGGCCGCCCGAACGACACATAACTCGAGACCACCCCATGTCGCGAGGATTCCATCGCACCCTCATCGCCGCCCTGCTGTCCGGCCTGTCCTTCACCGCTCACGCAGCGTTCACGATCACGACCTCCCCGAGCAATCAGTGGGGTGCCGACGACTCGGTGCTCGGTGTCGACGGTTACACGATCGAAGACTTCGAGGACACCCCACTGATCGCGGGCCTGCAGATCGGCTGTGTCAGGCGGCACGTCGACGGCGGCACCCTCGGGGACCCTGCCCACGACGTTCGACCCGCGACCCGCCGCCTTCGGCGGGACGATGCATTCGGCAACGCGTTCTGCAGCTATCCCTGCGGCTCGCCCGCATGCTCTTCACTGTGGGACGGCTCGCATGTCCTGGTGAGCAGCTTCGGCAACCAGACGCCTTCCGCCACGGCGACGACCCCAAGTGGAAAGACATCGATCTCGTCTTCACGACCCCCGTGCGTTCCGTGGGGTTCAGTCTCCAGCAGAACGAATACAACGTCGTCTTCAGCATCAACGGTGGCGCGGCCAGCCTCGGCGTGGGTAGCGCTGCAGGCGGGCGGTTCGGCTACGTGAGGATCGACGCGACGGACGGCGACGTGATCACCGGGATCAAGATGGACAACGTCGCGGGTGACGGCTGGGCGATCGATCACCTCGCGGTCGCCGCCGTGCCGGAACCCGAAACCTATGCGTTGATGCTGGCCGGCATGGGACTGGTCGCCTGGGGCGCGCGGCGCGCACGGCGCTGACCACTCACCTCACGAATCCGTAAACGAACGCGGCCGAGTCATCGGCCGCGTTGCATTTCAGACCCGGCGATTGCCGCGGCACCCCGGTCGCCAGGATCGGCCGGCCCTGCGGATTCCAACCTGCCGCCTCATCAGTCTCATCGTCCGAGTCGGCCCGGAACACCACTCGCTGGGTTGCGGGTGGCGAACCTCTGGATGAGCGCTCATTGGCGACACGACACGTCTTACGAAGCCGCTTTCGGAAGACAACGTCACGGCGGTTAGCGTGCCCTACGGGCCTTCGCCGTCGCCTCGACGCAGCTGCCCCATACTCCGTCTGGCCTACCGTCAATTTCCTCCGAATCTCCGGGGCCGACCCCAGTCTGCGCAAAGGCCGCACACTCATTTCAAACCAGGGCGATCGGGCTGCCTCGCACTTGCTTGATGATTCGCCTCACATCAAACACGAGAGCGTCTCATCACCCGCAATCTTTGCGACTCCCGTTGCCCCCTACTCCCACTCAATCATCAACTAGCCTTGTAAGCAGTTGATTTGCAAAGTGCCAGCCTCTTAGTCGCAGATTTTTACCGTCATTTTTACCGTCAACCTGTCAGGCACCAGCATTGGCGCGGGTTTCCGGGCGGTTTCGCGAAAACTCACCTTTCGAGATCTATCGAGGTCTATCGACTCCCACGACGATCGTGGAGAGCATCACCGGCACCATCGACGCGCGTCCTTGGCGGTCAAGGCAGCGCCACAATAGGGCCGGCACCGAACATCCTAAGCTATTGTAGCGATGCACTTTTTGGCCGCTTTTTTTACCGTCAAGATACGGCAGGAGCGATGCCGGTCGCTCAGCGAGCCAGATTGATCGATATCCACGCCACCCTCTGCGGTCGATCACCTACCGCGCGTGTGCGCGGCAGACTCGACGGTGCAAAAGAGACGCAAAGCCACTTGCAACTGTCGCGGACTATGCAGTAACGGCCTCGCACGGTGATGCCTTGCGAGCAATGTCATCCCAGGTAACCAACGTCTACAAGTCGTAGTCGGCTGCAGGGCGAGCCATGACGCGGCATCGCAAGCTGTCGACCATCAATCGAGGCATGGTGGTCGAATCGCAATCGGGCCTAGGGGTATGGGTTGTTTCAAAGCGACCGCGCGCGTTCGCGGCAGTGTCAGGACCGCCTCCAGACCGCCCTCGGATCGATTCTTCAGCGAGATCTCCCCCCCGTGCACGCGGGCGATGTCGCGCGATCGTGAGCCCGAGGCCCGTGCCGCCGGTCGTGCGACTGCGCGAGGGCTCCAGGCGCAGAAAGGGTTCGAAGACGCGCTCGAGATCGTCCTGAGGAATGCCCGGACCCGAATCGAGCACTCGCAGGATCAGCCGCTCGGCGTTGTCGTCGACACGGACGGCCGCCTCGCCGCCGTAGGACACCGCGTTGTCGACGAGGTTGGTCAGGCAGCGCCGAAGCAGCGACTCGACGCCGACGTAGGGCCCGATCGTCCGGCCTTCGATGCGCACGCTGCGCCTGGCGGCCAGCTGATCGGCTTGCAGCGCGGCGAGCATGACGTCGACGTCGACCGGCTGCGCCTGCGCTTGCGCGTGCACGCCGCGCATGAAGTCGAGAGCGTCCTGCACCATCGCCTGCATCTCGCCGAGGTCGGCCTCGAAGCGTTCGCGCAGTTCGTCGTCGTCGAGTAGTTCGGCCCGCAGCCGCATGCGCGTCAGCGGCGTTTTCAAGTCGTGCGACATCGCGGCGAGCATGCGCGTGCGGTCCTCGACGAAGCGGGTCAGCCGCGCCTGCATCGTGTTGAAGGCGCTGGCCGCCTGGCGGATCTCGAGTGGCCCGGTCTCCGCCATGGGCGACACGTTCAGGTTGCGGCCCAGCCGCTCCGCGGCCACCGCCAGCTGGTGCAGCGGGCGCGTGACCCAGCGCACGGCCACGTAGGACAAACCGAGGGCCGCGGCCAGCAGCACCGCCAGCGACAGAACCAGGCGCCAGGGCGGCGTGGCGGCGGTGGCCGATGGTGCGGCGTCGAAGCGCGCCCACCGGCCGTCGCGCAACTGCACGTGGACACGCAGCAGCCGCGTCCCCGCCGGCCAGCCGCCGTCGACCATGTGGCCCGGAGTGCCCATCATCCCCGGTCCGCCCATCATTCCCGGGCCGCCCATCATTCCCGGGCCGCCCATCATGCCGCCGCTCCGACGCACCGCCCGCTCGTCGGCAGGGACCCACGGGCCGCTGGGTGCAGCGTCCGTCTGCAGGAGGATCGAACGATCGCTGCCGAGCGACGCGCGCAGCATGGCCTCGACCATCATCGCGTGAGGGCCGCCGCTGCGGGCCTCGGCATCCGCGGCTCCGGCGTCAGGGGCGTCGTGCAGCGTCACGACCAGCGGCGGCACGCTGAGCACCGAGAGCACCCGGTCGCGCTCCTGCGGTCCGAGCGAATCGAGCAGCGACACCACGTCCGCAATACGCTGCGCCTGCTGGTGCCCGCCGGCGATCTGCAGCAAGTCCTCGCGTTCCGCGAGGCTGAGACCGGCGCTCAGAAGCTGCGCGAGCACGAGGCCCCCCGCCAGCACGAGCAGCAGGCGGCCAAACAGCGTCTGCGGCAGCCAGCGCAGCGCACCCCGCAGCGTCGTGCTCTCTCGCGTCGACATCATCGACCCCGACCGGAGGTCGGCGGCCGCGCCGGCGCGTCGCCGCCCTTGAGCACCGACACCGAGAGCACGTAGCCCTCGCCGCGGACCGTCTTGATGATCGCCGGCTCGCGCGGGTCGTCGCCCAAGCGGTGGCGCAGACGGCTCACCTGCACGTCGATGCTGCGGTCCAGCGCCTCGGCCTCGCGGCCCTGCGTCAGCTCGACGAGCTGGTCGCGGTTGAGGACGCGATTCGGGTGCTCGACGAAGATGCGCAGCAGCCGATATTCGGCGCCGCTGAGCGCTGTCACCTCGCCGTCGGCCGCGATCAGTCGGCGCTGCTGGGTGTCCAGCGTCCAGCCGCCGAACCGGATGCGCGCGTCGTCGTCCGGACGCAGATTCGGCGGCAGGCTGCGCGTGCGTCGCAGCACCGACTTGATCCGGGCCAGCAGTTCGCGGGCGCTGAAGGGCTTGGCCAGGTAATCGTCGGCACCCATCTCCAGGCCGACGACACGATCGGTCTCCTCACCGCGCGCCGTCAGCATGACGACCGGGATGTCCGAGCGGGCGCGCAGGTCGCGGCACAGCGTCAGCCCGTCGTCGCCCGGCAGCATCAGGTCGAGGACGATCAGGTCGAACACCGCCGCAGCCAGTGCCTGCCACATCGCGCGGCCGTCGCCGACCGCGGTCGCCCGCAGCCCGTTCTTCTCCAGGTAGCGCGCGAGCAGGGTGCGGATCTCGGCGTCGTCGTCGACGATCAGGATGTGGTCGGTGCGATCCATGGGGCGGATTAGAGCGCGCGCTTCGTGCGCCAACGTATCACAGCATGTCAAGCGAGCGCCTTGACATCGGCGGTGACAAAAACGGCCCGCGGCGACATCACGCCCTTACATGGAGCGAGTTCAATGGCCTCACTGCAGAAGAGACGGCGCACAGGGCGCTCCCGGAGCTGCAGAACCGACAAAGGAAGCATCATGAAACGCAGCACCAAGATTCTCGCGGCCGCCGCCATTGCGGTCACTTCACTGGGCACGGCAGGTCTGAGCATCGCCCACCCGGGCGGCATGGGCTGGGGACCGGGCTATGGCGCCATGGGCGGTGCTCCCGGCTACGGTGGCATGGGCCACGGCCCCGGCGCAGGCATGTGGGGCGGAATGGGCGGCGGGATGAGCGCCTCGGAAGCGTCGGCCGTCGTGGGCAGCCGGCTCGCCGCCGTCAAGTCTGAGCTCAAGATCACGTCCGACCAGGAGGCGGCGTGGGGCGCCTTCGAGAAGCAGACGCAGCAGCAAGTCGAGTCGATGCAGGCCCTGCGCCAGCAGATGCAGGAGAGGATGCACGGGACGACGCCTGGCACACCGGCGGAGTTTGCCGCCCTGCGTGACGGGATGTTCAAGCTGCGCCAAGCCAACGCCGAGGCGCATGCCAAGGTCGTCAAGGACCTGTACGCCGCGCTGACGCCCGAGCAGCGTGCCGTCGCGGACCGTGCGTTGTATGGGCCCGCGTTCGGGGGCGGCTACGGCCGTGGCCACGGCCCCGGCTACGGTGCGGGCTTCGGACCGGGTTGCGGCTTCTGAGATGGCAAGACGCGTCGGCCTTCTTCCCGGTCGCGGCTCGGGAAGGCCGGCGCCACTGCGGGTGTGCCCGCGAGCGCGCCCGTTTGAAGGACACGTCGTCCGCAGTCCTTAACGCAGGCGTCATCGTCGCGTGGCAAGGATGCACGGCAAAGCTGGCAAGACTGGAGATCGACCATGTGGGGAAACATGATGGGCTGGGGCGGCGGCGCCATGTTCGGGATCGGCCACCTGCTGTGGTGGGGCGTGCTTATCCTGGCCATCGTCGTGTCGGTGCGCTGGCTGGTGCGCAGCGAGGGTGCAGGCGAGGTCGGAGACACGGACCGGGCGCTCTCGATTCTGAAGGAACGCTATGCGCGCGGCGAGATCGACAAGGCCGAGTTCGATGCCTTCCGGCGCGATCTCGGCTGAAACGCGTAGGGCCGTCGCGCGGCCACCGGCCGGGCGCGGCCAGAGGCATGGCAGGCGCATCGTCGCAACGACATCAGGCTTGATCACATCATGACTTTGATAGGCAGAAGCCGCTTCGCATGGCCCGTGCTCCCTATCGGCGCAGCGCTCGTCCTCAGCGCCTGTCGAGGTGGCGGTTCGTCGTCGAGCGACACGCCGACAGCGGCGAGCACGGACAGCGGCGCGGCAGTCAAGGGGCCGGTGAGCGACGCAACCGTCAGCGCCTACGGCGTGAACGCCGATGGCACGATGGGGGCAATGCTGGCGTCGGCAGTCACCGATGCGCAAGGCGGATTCGTGCTGTCGGTCCCCGGCTACACCGGGCCGTTGCTGCTGACGATGAGCGGCGGCAGGTACAGCGACGAAGCGAACGCCGCATAGACGAACATGGACGGCGACGTGATGACGGCGGCGATCCCTGCATAGGCTGCGGGCACGGTGGTCGACAACCTCCAAATCACTCCGTCGACCTCAATGGCCCGGGCCATGGCCGAGCGCGGGCCTGTGCCATCGATGTGACCGGCGTTACCCACAGGCCGGTGACGGTCGCGCCAGCGGTCACCGTCGGCAGCACCGCGCCCATGACATTGCCGCCCCCATCATGGGCGTCCGGATCGTCCCCGTGGCCTCGTCGTCAACGAAGACGTCGCCGCCGACGCGCTGGATGACTGGGCGGGTGTAGCTGCCCAGCGACAGCGTGAAGGTCCCTTGGCCGTCGCTGACCACGCCGGCGATCTGCGCGCCGACGGCACCGTTGATGGCGGCAAACGCCATTCACCGTCGGGCGGCTCACCGCGCCGTCGAAGACCATCTATCGACATCGATCGACTCCCGCGACCATCGCCGACACCCTTGACGCTCGTCCTGGCCGGTCAGGGCAACGCCCACGACGGGCTGGAATCAAACGCGTCAAACTGTTTTCCCAGCTCGCTTCTCCGCCCGCATTTTTTTGTCACGGTGCAGCACGAGCGGCTCAGGTCAGTTCAGTGCGTGCCACGCACGTGACGCTGCGTGGTCGTTTTTGAAGTCCGGCCGGACGAAGTCCCCAGACCGCCGAGGATTCCGCAGTCCTTGCCGTGGCCCGGACTCGCAGCGCGCGCGCAGTACCCGTAGTTCCCTCTCGAGCGCGCGCAGCTCGCGGATCCTCTGCGACACATGGCCAATGTGCTCATCGAGCAAGGCGTTCACGTTCGCGCAGTCCTTTCCAGGTGCGTCCTTGAAACGCAACAACTCCTGACTTCGTCGAGCGCCATGTCGAGGTTGCGGCAATTCCGGATGAATGCCAACCGCTCGACGTGCGCCGAGGTATAGACGCGATAGTTCGCCGTACTGCGTTTAGGGTCGGGAAGCAGACCTTCCCGCTCGTAGAAACGAATGGTCTCGACACGGGTATCGGTCGCGGAAGCAAGCTCGCCAATCTTCACTCGGGACTCCCGGCGGAAAGAGGGGTCGAAGAGCATTTGACTCTACACCGACTACAGGGTTTCAAATGCCGCTAAACGTACTCGCGGCGCAGCCGCATCCGAGACTCAAGAATGTCCAAGCCCGACCACGATCAAGTCCGGGTCAATGCGTGCTGTGAGCCGCCAGAGCAACGGCAAACCGCCCTCCCCGTGACCAGTGCCGCCGGATGGCTGCACGTTCCGGCAATGGATTGTGTCACCGAGGAGTCGGAGATTCGGCGCGCACTCGATCGCCTTGACGGCATCCGTGCGCTGACCTTTCGCCTCAGCGAGCGCAACGTGCACATCGATGCGTCGCCGGCGGTTGTGGAAGAAGCCGCCGGCCTGCTGCGCCGGATCGGGTTCGATGCACGCCCTGTGGACGAGCGGCCTGCGACGCCGGAAGCAGCTACCGATGAACAGAGCCACGAGCCCGCTGCTGCCAGCGTTCGCACGGCGGCCATGAAGCTGGCTTGCGCCCTGGTGTTAGCGATATCGGCTGAGCTGGTGGGCTATTTCGTCACCGAGACGATGGTGACGAAAGCGCTGGGACTAGCGCTGGCGGGGAGCGCCATCGCGCTGGCCGGTTTCGACGTCTACAAGAAGGGTATCGCGGCGCTGCTCGCCGGCCGACTGAACATCAACGCGCTGATGAGCGTTGCGGTGACCGGCGCCGTATTCATCGGGCAGTGGGCCGAAGCGGCGATGGTCATGGCGTTGTACGCGATCGCGGAATTGATCGAGGCCCGGGCGGTCGAACGCGCTCGCCATGCCATCACCGGACTGATGGCGATGGCGCCGGAAACAGCCACGGTTCGACAGGACAAAAGCGAGTGGCGGGTTGAGCGGGTTGGCGACGTGCCGCTGCGTGCCATCGTCCGCATCGGGCCGGGCGAGCGCGTTCCCCTCGACGGCATCGTCGTCGCCGGAAACTCGAGCATCAACCAGGCGCCGGTGACCGGCGAGAGCATCCCCGTCGACAAGGAAGCGGGCGACCCGGTCTTCGCCGGAACGATCAACGAGAACGGGCTGATCGAGGTCGAGGTGACCGCGCTGGCGGCAAATTCCACGCTGGCGCGGATCATTCACGCGGTCGAGCAGGCGGAAGGAACCGGGCGCCGACGCAGCGGCTTCGTCGACCGCTTCGCCGCGGTCTACACGCCTGCCGTGTTCGTCATTGCGATTCTGGTTGCCGTCTCGGGGCCCTGGCTGTTCGGCTGGACGTGGCTGCAGGCCATCTACAAGGCCTTGGTGTTGCTCGTCATCGCATGCCCCTGCGCCCTGGTCATTTCGACGCCGGTGACGGTCGTGAGCGGGCTGGCCGCCGCGGCGCGGCGCGGCATCCTGATCAAGGGCGGAGTCCATCTTGAAGGCGCCCGCCACCTGAAGGCGATCGCGTTCGACAAGACCGGCACCATCACTGAAGGCAAGCCGCGACTGGTCGAATGGAGCACGCTGCATGGGGCCGCCGATCGCGATCGGATCGCAGCCATCGTCGCGAGCCTGGCCGGGCACTCGGATCACCCGGTTTCGAAGGCGATTGCGGAGGGGCTCCCGAAGAACGGGGCGACGGTGGTCAACTACAGGGCGCTGCCCGGGCGGGGCGTGACCGGAACGGTCGATGGTCAGACGTACGTGCTCGGCAACCATCGCCTGATCGAGGAGCGCGGCCAGTGCAGCTCGAGCCTGGAAGCCCGGCTGCGCGTGCACGAAACCGCCGGCCGGACGGTGACGGTCCTGGCTTCCGACGGCGCCGTGCTAGGCATCTTCGCGGTCGCCGACGGGATCAAGGCGCATTCGGCCGATGCGGTGGCAGAACTCTAGGCGCCTGGCGTCCATCCGCTGATGCTGTCGGGCGACAACGCGGCGACGGCGCGCACGATCGCGGAGCAGGCGGAAATCGACGATGCCCGCGGCGACTTGCTGCCAACGGACAAACTGGGTGCGCTGAAGGCCCTGCAGCAGCGCTACGGACCATCCGGCATGATCGGGGACGGCATCAACGATGCCCCGGCGCTGGCCCAGGCGGACGTTGGCTTTGCGATGGGGGCGATCGGCACCGACACGGCCATGGAAGCGGCCGACATCGTGATCATGAACGACGATCTGCGCCGGGTTCCCGAAACCATACGCCTTTCGAGGCGTACCAGTGCGATTCTCTGGCAGAACATCAGCCTGGCGCTGGGGATCAAGGCGGTCTTCCTCGTGCTGGCCCTTTTCGGCAGCGCCACGATGTGGATGGCGGTATTCGCCGATATGGGCGCCAGCCTCCTGGTTGTCGCCAACGGTCTGCGATTGCTCAGCGCGCCCGTTGGCGATCGACAGCCTCGGGTGACGACATGAACGCCAATGAAGAAAAGTCCGACCCGCCACTCAAGACACCGCCGCGTGCGGATCGAGAATTGTCCCGGCGCAACCTCCGCACCGCCTTGCTCCTGCTAATCCTCGTGGTGGCATCGCTCGCGAGCGTCTTCTACGAGTTCGGCGCCTTCGGCAATCGGAACCAAGTACCGCAGGAGAAGAAGTGAGTTCGCGAGATTCGGCGTTCAACGAGGCCTTCGCCACGGCCAGGACTCTTTACCGCGCCGGGGACCTGCAGGCCGCCTTCAGCCTGCTGGAACGCGCCCATCTGCTCGGCCAAAGGCAGCTTGGACGCCACTGGGCAGTGCACGTCTGGATGTTGCGCATTGGGTGGCGCCGCGGCGACCTGGGCGAAGTGGCAGGTCAATTGCTGAGACCTCGTCCTCACGCCACTTGGACACCTAACGGGCCGCCTGCCGGTCGGCAACACGGGCGGATCAAACGTCAGCGCGTTTGCCTCGCTGCCCGTTCCGCCGGACCTGCAGAACGCTGCTGACAGAGGAAGACAAGTGAAGGACTCCGAATGCTTTGCGCCAGCGCGCTCATTTGAAGGCCTACATTGACCGCCCCATCATTCGACACCCGACGTCGCTGGCCGGCCTGGATGCTTTTTGCCGCGCCGCGCTGGCTGCTTTGGACCAGGCGACAAAGGCCATTGTCGCTGCCGCCCCTGCCCTGCATGCACGCGTGGAGGTGACACCCTGGTTCAACCTTGTGCACGTGCTGAACCCCGGAGCTGCTTTTTCGTTCCTTGCCGACGCCTCCGGCTGGCAGCGGTATTTCCTCTCGGCGATCGGACTGACAGTCAGTGCAATCCTGCTGTGGATGCTATGGCGCGGCGTGAAGAATCGCCTCGAGGCGGTGGCATACGCTGGTCTCATCGGCGGCGCGCTCGGCAATGTGATCGACCGCCTCCGCCTCGGAGCGGTCGTCGACTACCTCGACTTCTACTGGCAGGACTGGCACTGGCCCGCGTTCAATCTGGCCGACATCCTGGTCGTCGGCGGCGCCGGCCTTTTGATCGTCGCAGGTGTGTTGCCACATACACGGTCGGCTGCGAACGGCTGCGCACCGACAACGCTGCTGCGCACCGAGCGACGAAAGTCTGCTCGTCCTTGAGACAATCCACGGCTCCTTCGCAGGAAAGCGCTACAGGCATGGTTCGCACCGCACTTCTCTTCGTCGTCTGCATCGCAGTGGCGGCCTGCCAGCCGCAGAAGTTCAATGGCGTCCCCATCACCGGGAGTTCGATCGGCCCCGACTTCTCGCTGGCCGATCACACCGGGACGACGCGCAAGCTGGCGGACTTCCGCGGCAAGGTCGTGGTGCTGTTCTTCGGCTTCATGAACTGCCCTGACGTATGCCCGACAACCCTGTCGGACATGGCGGCAGTGAAGAAGAAGCTCGGGCGAGACGGTGACCGCGTGCAAGTGATCTTCGTAACCCTCGACCCCGAACGGGATAGCGCGGCCTGCTGGCGCAGTATGTGCCGGCCTTTGACCCGACATTTCTCGGGCTGCGCGGCAGCGTGGAGGGGACGGCGGCGGTTGCGAAGGACTTCAAGATCTTCTATCAGAAGGTGCCGGGCGCCGACGCGATGAAATACACACTGGATCACACCGCGGCCAGCTACGTGTTCGATCCCGAGGGTCGCCTCCGATTGTTCGTGCGCTATGGCATGGGTACGGACCTCATCGCGGCGGACATCAAGAGGCTTCTATGACCTGGCGTGCAGCATCCGGCCGCGAGTTATTGCCATACCTCGCCCAGCGCTTCTCATTGCGCGCGAGTTCAGCATGAGCCCGGTCCATCCCGCTCCGAGCAGCGCCCAGTGGGCACTGCTGTTCTCCGCCTGGCTGATCGCGCTTGTTTCGACGCTCGGGGCGCTGTTCTCCAGCGAGATCATGGGGCTGGAACCATGCGTGCTCTGCTGGTACCAGCGGATCGCGATGTTCCCGCTCGCGCTGATGCTCGGCTTCGCCCTGCTCCCGTTCGATGCTCGGGTCGTGCGCTATGCGCTGCCGCTGGCACTTGTCGGCACAGCGATCGCGGCGTATCACACCTTGCTGGTCTGGGGCCTGGTGCCGAAGGATATGGTGCCGTGCGGACAAGGGCCGTCGTGCGCTGAGGTCAAGTTGGAACTGCTGGGCTTTATCACATTGCCGCTTCTTTCGCTGACGGCATTCGCACTGATCGTGATTCTGCTGTGGATCTTGAAATCGAGGAAATCAGGATGAGTAAATCGTTGATCGTCATAGGCACCATCGTGCTCGCCGCGGTGGCTTTCATCGGCGGCAGCAAGCTCTACCAACAGTCGCAGACCAGCGAGCGCGCTGGTTTGGCAAGCAGCAGGTCGGCGAATCTGGTTCGCCCTCATTCGCCGATTTTCGGCAGCGAATCTGCGAAGGTCACGATCGTCGAGTTCCTGGACCCTGCGTGCGAGACCTGCGGCGCGATGGCACCGCTGGTCAAGAGTCTTGTGACGGCGAGTTTTGGCCAACAGGTGCGTCTGGTCGTGCGCTATGCGCCGCTGCATCAGGGGTCCGACCAGATCGTCCGCATCCTCGAGGCGGCGCGACTGCAGGGCAAGTACTGGGAGGCGCTGGAAGCGGTCCTCGCGTCTCAGTCCATGTGGGCCTCGCACGACAATCCGAGGCCCGAGCTCGTCTGGAACATCATCAGCAACGTGGGAGTCGACATCGCACGGGCCAAGGCGGACCTGCAGAACCCCAAGATCACTGAAACGCTCAAACTGGATCGGGAAGATCTTGTCGCGCTGAAAGTGACGAAAACGCCGGAGTTCTTCGTCAACGGAAAGCCTCTGCCGCAGTTCGGGCCGGAACAGCTGAAGGCGCTGGTCAAGAGTGAAACTCGCCTGGCGTACGGCCAGTAGCCCACCGCGACGAGGATCTCGCAGGTTGTCGTGCCAGAACGTAAGCGATCGAACTACGTCGATCGGAAAAACTGTCCGCTTCGGAAAGAGCGTCTCTTGATGGAGGAGGTAGTCATGAAAATGCGGCGAATCTTCGCGAATTCAGTTGCTGCGGCATTGATTGCAGTACTGACACCTCAGGCCAACCTGGCAGTTGCTGCTGCGACCGATGCAAAGCCCGGACAGACCGCTCCCAGCAACGCGCAAATCGAGGAGCTTCAAGGACATATTCGCGCGATTCAGCAACAGTTGGACAAGCTGAGTGCCACCCAGGCGGCGGCGTCGCAGCACAGCCAGATGCGCCAGCACTGGCAGTCCATGCAGGACTACATGCGACACATGCAGGGCATGCCCTGATGCGGATGGGGACCTCCGACTTCGGGACCTCCTCCGATGGGCCCTGGAATGATGGGTCCCGGAATGATGGGGCGCGGCATGATGGGGCCGCGCGCTCAGGGCGACTGGATGATGGGCTGCCCGATGACCGGCATGCCCGGCGCCGCATGGCAGCTGCCTCCTGGCATGACTGCCGAACAGTACCGCTCGCAGATGTTCCAGAACATGCAGCGGATGCACGATCAGATGGCGAAGATCCAGTCCACCACCGACCCGGCCGAACGCCAGCGCCTGCTGCAGGAACACTGGCAGGACATGTACCGCAACATGCAGTCGATGCGCGGCATGGGTTGGATGTGGGGCGGACCGATGGCAAACGGGCAGGCCGCGAAACCATTGCCCGAGCCTGCCTCAGCGGGCGCGAAACTTGTGACCACCTACTGCACCCAATGTCACGCCGCACCGACGCCCGAGCTTCACGCCGCTGCCGAGTGGGCGGCTGTCACTGCGCGCATGTCGACGAACATCAGCAACTTCAACGCCTCGGGGTGGCGCGGAGTGAAAGTGCCCAGCGAGTCAGAGATGAAAACCATCCTCGGGTATCTGCAGAAGTTCGCGCGCTGACGCCTTTGGGCTCCTCGGCGCTTGGGACTTTGTACGCCGCACCGGTTTCCCATCACTGCAGTGCCGCGGACGAGGCACGCGCATCCGTGGGGCGCCCAGCCAACACGGTCATCGCGCTGGCGCAGGCACCGGTTCCAGCAGTAGCACCTGTGCAAGACGCGCCGGAAAGGGCACCTACGCTGTCCCGCCGCGACGCTGCCCGAATCCCGCCGCTGAGTGCCAGCGGTCTTTTTCGCACGCCGAGCGCGCGCCTTTATTCGAACCGAGGATTCCTCGCATGAAATCGACTCGTTACGCCGCGGCCGCATGCGTCGCGCTTTCCGTCACGCTTCCCGCTGCCGCTCAGGTCACCGTCGGCGACCCGTGGATCCGAGGCACCGTTCCGCAGCAGATGTCCACCGGCGCCTTCATGCAACTTAGGTCGGCCACGGACGCGAAGCTCATCGAAGCCCGCTCGCCGGTTGCGGGTGTCGTCGAGATCCACGAAATGAAGATGGAGAACAACGTCATGCGTATGCGCGCCGTGCAGTCGGTGGCGCTGCCTGCGGGTCGTACGGTCGACCTGAAGCCCGGCGGCTACCACGTGATGATGATGGACCTGAAGCAGCAGATGAAGGACGGTGATGTCGTGCCCGTGACGCTGGTCGTTGAAAGCGGCGGCAAGCGCGAGACGATCGAGGTCAAGGCGAAGGTGCGCGCTGCCACGGCGAGCGGCGACATGCTGAAGAAAGACGGAAAATGATCGATGGCCGGCATTCAATTCCGCGGACACCGGTATCGTGTTCAACGCCGCCGCGCTGATCTTCGCTGCTGTCCGTCGTGATTACGCTCCTGCCTGAGCGGCTCCGAGGGTACGCGAACGGGTAACGGTAGCGGCCACGCACCGTCACACACGACGGATCTCACGAATGGGAAGCGGTCACGCGCACCGGACGACCGGCAACGAAAGGGCTCTGTGGTGGGCGTTCGGCCTGACGGGCTCCTTCCTGATTGCCGAGGTGGTCGGTGGCCTGCTCTCCGGCAGCTTGGCGCTGATATCGGATGCGGCGCACATGTTCACGGATACGGCCGGCCTCGCGATCGCACTCGCGGCCATCCGCATCGGCAAGCGCCCGGCCGACGGCCGCAGGACCTTCGGCTACTACCGCTTCGAGATTCTCGCCGCGACTTTCAATGCCGTGCTGCTGTTCTTGGTCGCGATCTACATCCTGATCGAAGCGTACCGGCGGCTTCAGCAACCGCCGGCGATCGACTCGATCACGATGCTCGTCGTAGCGAGTTTCGGGCTCGTGGTGAACCTGATCAGCATGCGCCTGCTCAGTGCTGGCAAGGAATCCAGCCTCAACGTGAAGGGCGCCTACCTCGAAGTGTGGAGCGACATGCTCGGCTCCGTCGGCGTCATTGTCGGCGCGCTGATCATCCGGTTCACCGGATGGTCGGCGGTCGACTCCGTGATCGCCGTGGCGATCGGCCTGTGGGTGGTGCCGCGCACTGGACTCTCCTGCGTGAGAGCCTGAACGTTTTGCTGGAAGGAGTGCCGGAAGGCCTCGGGATGGACGAGGTAGAACGGGCGATTGCTTCGATACCCGGCGTCGCCGGCGTCCACGACCTGCATGTCTGGTCGATCTCGAGTGGAAAGGTCAGCCTCACAGTGCACGTGGTCGGTAATCCGACGACCGCCGAACCCTTCGAGCTGGTGCGGCAACTGCGCGCACTGCTGGCCGAACGGTTCGACATCCACCACTCGACGGTCCAGGTCGAGCGCGAAGCCTGCGAACAGGCTGCGGCACGGCACGGATTCGGCGGCGCGAAATCGACAGGATCCGAAGCGCGTGGAGCATGAGTCATGAGTTTTCTCGAGCGTTTGCTCAGAGGCTTGGGCGGCCACCCGGGGAAAGCTACCGCCGCGGCCATGGCGGCAGTCACCACGGCGGGTATCGCTATCAGCGCGGCGGTTCGCCGACTGACTATTCGCCGCAGCAGGATATGCCACCGGCGAGCGCAGATAACGCCTGCGGCAAGTGCGGGGGGCCGAATGGGGCCGATGCGAAGTTTTGTCAGCGTTGCGGCGCGTCGCTGATCGCAAAGTGCACGGGTTGTGGCGCGAAATTGTCGGCCGATTCGAAGTTCTGCAGTCAGTGCGGGCGGCCGCGTTAGCCGAAGTGGCATCTCGAGACGACTCCGCCCGAGCTTCATGGAAACGGACTAACCGAGCGGCCGCGCTTTTCGGCCATTCGCTGCAACCAAACCTGCGGACGATGATCAGATTACGTGCCAAATCGCCGCAGCGAGCCGGGGTGCCGAGCCATGGAATGCGACTGGAGCCCTTCAGCATGCTGTCTACACGAGTGAGGTCCGTTTTCTGCTCGCTCGCAATCGGCTTCGGGCTGGTTGCGTCTGCGACCGCGCAGATCGAATCGCTTCCTCGCTTCGGTGCGCCCGCGGCGAACATCAAGGGTGAACTACTCGCGGCGACGGATGCGGTGGTGCCGGGCCAGCCGCTGCTGGTCGGCCTGAGGCTGGTGCCATCCGGAGGCTGGTACAGCTACTGGCAGGTCCCAGGCGATGCCGGATTGCCCACTCAGATCGCGTGGCAACTGCCGCCGGGTTTCAGCGCGGGGCCGATCGAATGGCCGCATCCGCAGCGGCTGCCGCTAGGGCCGATGGTGAACTTCGGCTACAAGACCGAAACGATGCTGTTGACCACACTGAGCGTCCCGCAGAACCTGGCGACGGGCGGGTCGGTTACGGTGCGGGCCGAGGCGAAGGCGGATTGGCTCGAATGCAAGGACGTCTGCATTCCAAATGGGGCCACGTTGAGCCTCACGCTGCCGGTCCGCGAGTCTGCCAAACCTTCTGCCGCGGCGAGCCTGTTCGCGGCGGCCCGCGCGCTGGTTCCGCAGCCGCTGGCCGGCGCCGAGGCGCAGGCAACGCTCGACGGCAAGCGGCTCCGGCTGGCGTTGGCCTTGCCGAGCGACCGCCGGATGGACCGCGTCGAGTTCTATCCGCTGGAAGAAGCCCGCATCGAACCGTCTGCAGCGCAGATCCTCAAGCGCGAAGGGACGCAGACTGCCGTGTACCTGACCGCGGCGACGGCGGCCGCGCCCGATTTCAAGACGCTGAAGGGCGTGATCGTCGCCAACGGCGGGCCGGCCGTTCCCAACGGGTGGACCGCAACAGTCGAGGCGCCGGTTTCTGCTGGCGCGGTCGCGGCGAGCGCCTTCGAGACTGCGGGCAAGGATCCAGTTGGCAGCTCAGCCTCGATGACGCTGCTGATTGCGTTCGGCGGCGCGCTTCTGGGCGGCCTGATCCTGAATCTGATGCCCTGCGTGTTCCCGGTGCTGTCGCTGAAGCTGATCGGGCTTTCGAAACACCGCACGCAGTCCGGTCCGCTGGCCGCGCATGGACTCGCGTTCACGGCTGGCGTCGTGCTTTCGTTCGTGCTGCTGGCTGCCTTGCTGCTCGCCCTGCAGCAGACCGGCCAGGCGCTCGGCTGGGGCTTTCAGCTGCAAACGCCGTGGGTGATCGCAGCGCTGACCGTTCTGTTCTTCGTCATCGGCCTGAACCTGCTCAGCGTGTTCGAGTTCACGTTCGGGCAGGGCGTCGTCAACTCGCAGGCGGCCGACGCGCTGGCGCGCAAGTCCGACTGGCGCGGCAGTTTCGGCACCGGCGTGCTGGCGGTGATCGTCGCTTCGCCGTGCACGGCGCCGTTCATGGGTGCGGCGCTCGGGTATGCGATCACGCAACCGCCGGCTATCGCGATGTCGGTCTTCGCGGCGCTCGGCGTCGGTATGGCGCTGCCGTACCTGCTGCTGACACTGTTTCCGCGCTGGCTGGCCCGATTGCCGCGGCCGGGGCGCTGGATGGAGATCTTCAAGCAGTTGATGGCGTTTCCGATGTTCGCGACCTGCGTCTGGCTGCTGTGGGTGCTGATGCAGCAGGTCGATGCCGGCGAGGTCGCGCTGGCACTGGGCGCTATGGTGGCCGTCGGCTTCGCGCTGTGGGCGCTTGGCCTGTCTCAGCGCGGCGCAAGCGTGTTCCGCTGGGTGGCCCTGGCCGGTGCAGTGGTCGCTGCATTGACGTTCACCCCGATCGTGGGCGCGGGAGCGGCGGGTACCAGCGAGGTGGCGCTCGGCGATGGTTGGATCGACTATTCGCGCGAGACGCTGGCTCAGCTGCATGGTGAGGGCAAGCCGGTTTTCGTCGACTTCACGGCAGCCTGGTGCGTGACCTGTCAGATCAACAAGAAGGCCGTGCTGGACACCGAACGGGTTCGCGCCCGGTTCGCTGCCGACGGCGTCGTCCTGATGCGCGCCGACTGGACCAGTCGCGACGAGCGCATCACGCAGGCGCTGGCCGAGTTTGGGCGCAACGGGGTGCCGCTGTACGTGCTGTACGACCGCTCAGGGAAAGCGGCCTTGCTGCCGCAGTTGCTGACCCCGGGCATCGTCTTCGACGCGCTGGACAAGATCCAGTAGCCGTGGCCACGCAGTATTCGTGAGCCCTGAACGGACGGATACTCGCTACCGATGTTTCCGCATCCCTGCGATGTCCTTGCCGTCCTGCTCGCAAGTTGCTTCTGGATGGCCCGCGTCTACTCCGCCCCGGATCGACAGCCGCAAGTCGCCTGATCGAGGCCGAGGAGTGCTGCGACAGGCGCGAAGCGCGGCGCTCAGCTGGCGCTTTCATGCGCGCATTACTGAGCAACCCCCGCTCCGTGGGCGCTTTGCTGTCCGAGTTCGCCGCGGCTCGCGCGTGCGGTCGCCGCCGCGGTCGACGCCTCCGCCGGTCTCGTCGTCGAACTCGGAGGGGGCACGGGTGCCATCACCTCGGCGCTGCTCGCGCGGCCTGCCGCCGGACCGGCTGATCGTCGTCGAGCGCGACCCGATTCTCGCGCGCCACTTGCGGGAGACGTTTCGCGGCGTCAGCGTGATCCGCGGCGACGCGGTCGAACTCGCGCGACTGCTGGCGCACGATGAAGGCGGGGGGCCCGCCGCCACCGTGGTCTCGAGCCTGCCGATGATTTCGCTGTCCCGGGAGGAAGTCCGCGCGATCGGAGCGCAGATCTGCGCAGTGCTCGAGCGCGGCGGGGTTCTCGTGCAGTACACCTACCAGATCGCGCTCGGCCACGCGCGCGTACCCGGCTGCTTCGATCTCGTCGCCAAGAGCCGTGTCTGGGGCAATCTGCCGCCAGCGCGCGTCGAGGTGTATCGCCACCGCGACTGACACGCCGGCGACGCCGCGGCAATCCTTGCAGGTGTAGTGCCCGATCGGAGTGATGCAGCAACGCGGCGGGCTTGCCTCTACGCCACGCGGCCACGTCAGTGCGTCGATGACCAGCGAGCTGGTCGTTGGCGCACTCACCGACCAGCCGACCACCTTGCGGCTGTACGATCGATCACCAACACTTGGTAGGGCCGCCGGAACGGAGCCAGCGCAGGACTTCCCCCTCACTCGAATTTGCGCAACGTCACTTGATGCATCGCAACATGCCGACGTCTTGAGGGGTGTTTCATAGGGCTTCACGAGAGGAGCACCGATGAGACGTCTTGCGCTGATGACGGCCGCGCTGATGCTGGCCGCCTGTGGTGGCGGCGGCAGTGGAACGTCGCCAGCCACTTCTAACACGCCACCGACGACCGCGCCGACCACGGCGACATCGCCGGTCCAGATCAATCTCGGCGACGATCCAGCCGATCGCCTGATGGCCGTCAACGTCACCGTCAACGCCGTCGCCCTTCACAGGGCGGACGGCCAGTCGGTGACCATGCTGTCGTCGCCGCGGCCAATGGAGCTGATGCACCTGATGGGCACCGTCGCGCCGCTGGCCGTCACGAACGTCCCGCACGGCATGTACACGGGTGCGACGATGACATTCGGCGCGGCCACCGTCATGCACATGGACCCCGCGACCGGGCAGCCGCTGCAGCGACAGGTCGCGGGACCGATGACCAGTCACGTCACCTTCAGCTCCCCGCTGGTGGTCGGCGCGACGCCTATGGTCGTCAACTTCGACATGAACATGTGGGCCTCGGTCGGCATCGACTCTGCGGGCAACGTGAGCATGTCGCCCGCGCTGACCGCGCATCACAACGCTGCGGTTGCCAACAGCCAGCACCATGAACAGGGCGGCCTGCACGGTCTTGTCGGGGTCGTGGGCGGAACCGGCACCAACGCATTCACGCTGTCGATGATGCAGGGCCTGAGCGGCATTCCGTTGACAACCCATAGCGGTACGCATTACGAAGGGACGGGCGGCCAGCACGGGATGGGCGCCGGACAGATCGTCTCCGTGGATGCAAGCCTCCAGCCGGACGGTACGTGGGTCGCCTCTCACGTCCAGTCGCACATGGCGTCCGGCGGCGCGATGTCCGGCGGCGTGATTGCGACGGTGACGGGCACTCCACCTACGCAGCTGGTGCTGGTGATGCACGACGGCGCCAGCGGCGGAATGATGGCGTCGGGTCTGGCGGGCACGACAACGGTCAACATCGGCGACAGCACGACCTTCGCCATCGACGCGTTGAATGTCGACCTGGCGAACCTTCCGTTCACACCGCGCTTCGATCGCGCGAATGTGAGCGCGGGGCAACGCGTCGAAGCGCTCAGCACCTCGCAGTGGATGCAGGGCGGGGGGATGCACGGCATGACCGGTGGTGGCACGCTGACGGCGACGTCGGTGCGCCTGGCCCAGCAAGGGCTGCGGGGGACGGTCTCCGGATACACGCCGTCGGGCTCGGAGGCCACCTTCGTCCTGACGGTGCCCGCCGACTCGGCCTTCGCCAAGCTCACGGGCAAGACATCGGTCACGGTCTACCAGCGTGCGACGACTCTGCTGACCGGTGCGGCAAACGTGAGCATCGGTTCGGTCGTTCAGGCGCGCGGACTGCTATTCAACGACGCCGGCGCGCTGCGTCTCGTCGCTACGAGAGTCCGGTCTTAGACGCTCCCACCGATGTGGGCACGCTCGCCGCTTCCCAGCCGCCGGTTGACGATCACGCCTTGCGGGGTCGACTCAAGCCGTAGGCCCGCGCGATCCGTCCGGCAATCTCGGCAACGCTGCTGTTGATCTTGAGCGACTTCGGATCGATCGAGCGATCTGCCTCGATCGCGCGTCGAGAAGCCCGAGCATCGCCTAGCCGAAAGTCAGCACGCCGACGCCTAGCGCTGCAAACACCAGCGCTGCCGCGACATGGACCGCGCGCACCGGAAGTCGCCGGGCCAGCGTCTCGCCGAAGAATGCGACCGGGGCGTTGGCGAGCAGCATGCCTATGGTCGTGCCCATGACCACGGCGATGAGGGAGTCGAAGCGGGCGGCAAGGGCCACGGTGGCGATCTGAGTCTTGTCGCCGATCTCCACGACGAAGAAGAGGAAGGTGGTCGTCACGAATACGCCGCCAACCTTGCGTGACGCACTGGCATCATCGTCCAGCTTGTCGGGGATCAACATCCAGGCCGCCATCGCAATGAACGAGAGCCCGAGGATCCAGCGCATGGCATCGGCGCCGATCACCTTGGTGAGCCAAGCGCCAACCACACCGGCGATAGCATGATTGACAAGGGTCGCCACAAAGATGCCCGCGACGATGGGCCAGGGCTTCTTGTAGCGCGCGGCTAGCACGAGGGTCAGCAACTGTGTCTTGTCCCCGATCTCGGCGAGCGCAACGATGCCGATCGAGACGAGCAAGGCTTCCATGGGACGCTCCAGGCCGGGACGAGTAACCGAATGACCGCGCCCCTCCCCAGCCAGGTAGGGGACCCGCAGCCAATGGTCTCGCCGGACATCCCGCCGCTCGTGCCATGGCCAGGACAGGCCAAGTGTGTTGACGCGAGCCCCGCTCGGCCGAGGCCGACGGTCGACTACTCCCCAAGAGCAGGACAAATTCTACCCTTCGACCCACACCGCGGTCACGCGGGGGCTCGCGTAGAAACTCCGCCGCAGGGAAACGCCCCGTCTATCGTTGAATCCCGGTCCGCGGCCAGAGGGATCCCCCGCTTCGACGGACTGATGGAATCGGCGATCGGACTTCTGCACACCAGCGGACGATGATTGGCGCCGGTCGATCGTCCCGGAATCGTGAGTCAGCTCAGTGCGTCCCGCGCACGTGACGCTGCGCGGGTGCCGGCCAACATAACCTAATCGTGATCACGTCGCGCGCCGTGGATCCAAGCCGTAGGCCCGCGCGATCCGTTCGGCAATCTCGCCGACGCTGCTGTTGATCTTGAGCGACTTCGGATCGATCGAGCGATCTGCCTTGATCGCGTCGAGGAAGCTGTTCAAGTCCTGCGCGATTCTCTCGGCGACGGGTATGCGAGTGTCCGGGGTGAGCAGCTGCGACAGGCGGAGTACGTCGTTCGCGTGCTTGCGGATGTTCTTGGTGTCGATCCGCTCACCCTTGGCCTGACGTTCGCCAAGGTCCAGCCAGGCGCTGGCCTTGAGCGGAATCAGCCTGTCCTCGCCCACCCACGGCAGGCCGTCGAGTTCCCTGCGTCCTGCAAGGATGAACTCGTAGTACGCATCGTCGAGCAGGATCGCGGACAAGCTCGCGACGGCCTCGTCGACGGGAATCGGTGTGAGGTGACTTCCTTCGGCCAGCTTGATCGCCTCAGGGGCCCGGCAGAACAGCTCGAGCATGACGGGAAAGCGATCATCGGCCGGCTTCTGGAATCGATAGAAGACTGGCTTCCCGGTGTCACTGGCCTGTCGGATCTCATAGCCGCCCGCCTCGATGAAGCGCCAGAACACGTCGCCGAATGATGGGCTGAGCGCCTCGATGTGGAGGACGATGTCCAGGTCCTTCGTGGCACGAAACTCGAGCCCCGCCTCTTCCATCGCAAGCGTCGCGGCCGTGCCGCCGATCAGCACGAACTGATCGGCGTGGCCGGCGAAGTGCTCACGAAAGACGTCCAGTCCCCTCACCACGGAAAGCGCCCTTTCAATTCATCGAGCGCGAGTTGAACACGTTCGTCCTGGTTGCCCTGCAGGCTGAGCGTCAAGGAAAGCGGATCGACGGTATCGCTGTCTCGCACGAGTGCTGGGCTGTAGTGCCAGAGTTCCCATTCGCAGGCTCCCGGCAACGGCTCAGGCAGCGTCTCGAAGCCGGCCTGTGTCGCCGCCTTCCACTCCGCCTGCCCGACGGCGTAGGTCGGCCACTGAGGTTCGGTGAGCATCGAAAACCGTGCGAGCGCGCTCAGACCCGCGAGCCTCAACGGACGCGGCCTCGTCTTCTGAGGAGGAAGCACCCAGGCTCGACGCTTGACGGGGCTGCGCAGCATGGGTCTCGCACGCTCCCAGGTCTCCGCGGCCGTGCGCTCCGTATGGAGCCATCGCACCCTCCCCTCGGTGCGCAGGGTCGCGATGCCGGCGGCCGTGAGCTCCTTGACCGCTCGCGACAGCGTCATCGGGGTGTAGCCCAGCTCGCCGACGACCTCGGCGGGCTGCCACTCGTTGCGCCACGGCCTTCGCAACAGGACGGCGATCAGCATCGCCTGCGTCGCTGGGCTGAGCGCGGTCTGTGCAGCGCCCGTCGGCTTGCGAAAATACTCGCGCAGGTCGATCCCGAGTTCCGGCAGATAGAGCTGGTTGCCCGGCACCAGGAACGGCACCTTCTGCTCGATGAGGCGCTTGCGTTCGTAGGACGCGAGGGTGCGGGTGACGTAGACCACCGGCATCCCGGCAAGTTGCCGGAGCTTGTCCATCTGGCCTCGAACGTTGGCCAGCCCCGGTCGGTCGGCCCGCTGATCGATCGCCAGGAGAACCTGGCGATCCAGAAGCTTCAGCTCCCGGACCTCGAACGCTTCCTGCAGGAAATAGGGCAGCTTGCCGGCGCCCGCCCACGCGCGAACCTTGGGAGCGATTCCCAAGGTTTCATGCAGATACGCGTGGACGGCAGCGTCGTCGTCACGCTTGGCACGGGTTTTATCTAACATAGCGAGTGCACGATAACACGAGTCATGTTATCGTGCAAGAGCGCGTTATCTCGATGCCGCGCAGAGCCTCAGGCCCGGTGCAGGACAACGTGACCCGGCGCCCAGACGCGCCTCCCAGTCGTGATGACAGAGCGGGCCGCGCGAGCGAAGAAGCGCCGCCCCACCTTGTGCCCTGCACGCCTCGGGGAGGCGCGGCATCCGATATTTCACCAGATGGCGATATTCGCTGTTCAGTGAAGATCAACCCAACCAGAAGCCAGCAAGCGACGGGAACCTCAACCCGGTCATGCCGCGATCCGACGCTTTTCCGCGGAGGTCCGTATCTACAACCAAGGACCCGACGCGCGTCCCCGTACCCATCGCCAACCAGCCCCGAGGAAACGATCAAGGTGATACCGAACACTTCGTGAGGCGCTTCGCCCGTGCGGCGCTCCTTCCCTATCGCGGCTTGCACGCCGCCCGACGCAACGAGGCTGGAGACAGCCCCGACGGGCCGGTTCGTCCCCCTACTCCCACTCAATCGTCGCCGGCGGCTTCCCGCTGATGTCGTACACCACCCGGTTGATCCCCCTCACCTCGTTGATGATGCGGTTCGAGACCGTGGCGAGCAGTGAGTGCGGAAGTTCGGCCCAGTGGGCGGTCATGAAGTCCTGCGTCTGGACGGCGCGCAGGGCGACGACGTGTTCGTAGGTGCGGCCATCGCCCATCACGCCGACGGAGCGCACGGGCAGGAAGACGGCAAAGGCTTGGGAGGTGCGCTCGTACCAGCCGTGCTTGCGCAGTTCGTCGATGAAGATGGCATCGGCGCGGCGCAATAGATTGGCGAAGTCGCGCTTCACCTCGCCGAGAATTCGCACGCCCAGGCCGGGACCGGGGAACGGATGGCGGTAGACCATCTCGTGCGGCAATCCCAGGGCGATGCCCAGTTCGCGCACCTCGTCCTTGAAAAGCTCCCGCAGAGGTTCCAGCAGTTTCAGGTGCAGCGTCTCCGGCAGGCCGCCCACGTTGTGGTGCGACTTGATGGTGTGGGCCTTCTTCGTCTTCGCACCGGCGGACTCGATGACGTCCGGGTAGATCGTGCCTTGGGCGAGCCACTTCACGCGCGAGAGCTTGGCGGATTCGCGCTGGAAGACATCCACGAACACGCGGCCGATGATCTTGCGTTTGGCTTCCGGGTCGCTGACGCCGGCCAGTTGCCCGAGGAATTCCTCCGACGCATCCACGTGGATGACCTTCACGCCCAGATTGCGGCCGAAGGTCTCCATCACCTGCTCCGCCTCGTTCAGCCGCAACAGGCCGTTGTCCACGAACACGCAGGTGAGCTTGTCGCCGATTGCCTTGTGGATGAGCGCGGCGGCCACGGAGGAATCCACGCCGCCCGACAGGCCCAGCAGCACTTCGTCGTTGCCCACTTCGGAGCGGATGCGGCCGACGGCTTCGTCCACATAGCTGGGCATGGTCCAGTCGTAGCCGATGCCGCAGATCTCGTGGACGAAGCGTTCGATGATGGACTTGCCCTGGAGCGTGTGCGTGACTTCCGGATGGAACTGCAGCGCGTAGAAGCCGCGGGTTTCGTCAGCCATGCCGGCGAGGGGCGTTGCGGCGTTGGAAGCGATGGTCTTGAAACCGGGCGGGAGCGCGGTGACCTTGTCGCCGTGGCTCATCCACACGTCGAGCAGTCCGTGGCCTTCGGTGTTCACGCGGTCCTGAATGTCTTTCAGCAGGCGCGAGTGGCCGCGCGCGCGGATCTCGGCGTAACCGAACTCGCGGACGAGGCCGTTTTCCACGCCGCCGCCGAGCTGCGCCGCCATGGTCTGCATGCCGTAGCAGATGCCCAGCACGGGCACGCCGGCCTCGAAGACGGCCTGGGGCGCGCGGGGGGACTCGCCCTCGATGACGGACGACGGGCCGCCGGACAGGATGATGCCGCTCGGCTTGAACTCGCGAACGAAAGTGTCGGAGACGTCGTCGGGGTGGATCTCGCAATAGACGCTGATCTCGCGCACGCGGCGGGCGATGAGCTGGGTGTACTGGGAACCGAAGTCCAGAATGAGGATGCGGGCGTGGGTCATCGTGGGCTGACGTCGAACAGTGGGCAATGGGGGATCGGGCCGGCCTCGCATGGCCGTTCCGGCAATTCTTCAAAGCGAGACGGGCCGCGCACGCTGGCGGCCCGTCGGTGTTTCATCGTGCGGCGCTCCGGTCAGTCGACCCGGTAGTTCGGGGCTTCCTTGAC
Source organism: Betaproteobacteria bacterium (assembly GCA_016713305.1). Classification (NCBI taxonomy): domain Bacteria; kingdom Pseudomonadati; phylum Pseudomonadota; class Betaproteobacteria; species Betaproteobacteria bacterium. The sequence goes on along the minus strand of JADJPK010000014.1, from coordinate 41,732 downwards.
GATCTGCACGTCGTGCACATGGGACTCCTTCACGCCGGCGGCCGTGATCTCCACGAACTGCGCCTTGCGCTTCACGTCGTCGATGGTCGGGCAGCCGATGTAGCCCATGGCAGCACGCAGGCCGCCCACGAGCTGGTCGATCACGCTGGTCACCGGGCCCTTGTACGGCACGCGCCCTTCCACGCCCTCCGGCACCAGCTTGTTGCTGCCGGCGGAGGAATCCTGGAAGTAGCGGTCGCTGGAGCCCTGCTGCATGGCGCCGATGGACCCCATGCCGCGGTACGACTTGTACGAGCGTCCCTGGTAGAGCTCGATCTCGCCCGGAGCTTCCTCGGTGCCGGCGAACAGACCGCCCAGCATCACGGAATCACCGCCGGCCGCGATGGCCTTGGCGACGTCGCCGGAGTAGCGGATGCCGCCATCGGCGATCATCGGCACGCCGGTGCCGGCCAGGGCATCGGACACGCTCTGGATGGCGGTGATCTGCGGCACGCCCACGCCGGCCACGATCCGCGTGGTGCAGATCGAACCGGGGCCGATGCCGACCTTCACGCCATCGGCGCCCACGTCCAGCAATGCGCGGGCGGCGTCGCCCGTGGCGATGTTGCCGCCGATCACCTGCAGTTGCGGGAAATTGCGCTTGACCCACTTCACCCGGTCGATCACGCCCTGCGAATGCCCGTGGGCGGTGTCGACGATGATCACGTCCACGCCCGCTTCCACCAGGGCGGCGGCGCGTTCGTCGGTATCCGCGCCCACGCCGATGGCCGCGCCCACGCGCAGCCGGCCGAACTGGTCCTTGCAGGCGTTGGGGTGCTCGGAAGACTTGAGGATGTCCTTGACGGTGATGAGACCCTTCAGCTCGAAATCGCCGTTGACCACCAGCACCCGCTCCAGGCGGTACTTGTGGAGCAGCGTCATCGCTTCTTCGAGGCTCGCCCCTTCCTTGACCGTCACGAGCCTTTCCTTGGGCGTCATGATGTTGCGGATGGGCTGGTCGAGGTTGGTCTCGAACCGGAGATCGCGGTTGGTCACGATGCCGACCACCCGGCCGTTTTCCACCACGGGCAGGCCGGAGATCCGGTGCTGCCGGGTGAGCGCGTCCACGTTGCGGACGGTCATGTCCGGCGAGATGGTGATGGGGTCCTTCACGACCCCGCACTCGAACCGCTTGACCTTGGCCACCTCGGCCGCCTGGGCCGCCGGGGTCAAGTTCTTGTGCACGATGCCGATCCCGCCTTCCTGAGCCAGCGCGATGGCCAGCCGGGCTTCGGTGACGGTGTCCATGGCGGCGGACACGATCGGGATATTGAGCTCGATGGTGCGGGTGAGGCGGGTTTTCAGGGAGACATCCCGCGGCAGGACCGTGGAATGTGCAGGGACGAGAAGCACGTCGTCGAAGGTCAGCGCCTTCTGGATCACTTGCATGTTTTATGATCCTGAGCAAAGGCGCGATTATAGTGGGTAAACGACCCCTCCCCCATGCCCGTTTCATTCGACATCGACGTTCGCGAGCCGGTCCGCCGGCTGTTTGCCGGCCTGGTCCTCACCCTGTGCCTCGGCGGCTGGGGGGGTGCGGCTGCCTCGGAAGAAGCCGACACCGCCTTGGCCGCGGCCGAGCGTGCAGTGGAAGAAGCCCGCGCCCGGCAGGCCCTGTGGACCACGGCCGTTAGTGCGTTGAAGCAAGCCCGGACGGCCTGGGCCAAAGGTGATTTCGCCGCCACGGTGCAGTGGAGCAAGCGGGCGCAAGAACTGTCCGAGCTTGGACTGCTCCAACGAGAAAATGCCGCGGCCGTCGAGGGCAAGCCCTGATCGCGCCCCGATGTCCGCTGATGTGCCCCTTGGGAGAACACGATGAACCGAACGTACCGGGCGGCCCTGGCCGCCACCGTCCTCAGCCTGGCCGCGACCGGCGCCTCCGCCGAGATCTGCCGCTGGAAGGACGCGAATGGCCGGACCCAGTACTCCGACACGCCTCCCGCCGGGGTCGTCTGCGAAGGACAGATCAAGAAACCCAGGCCTTCGTCAGGTGCCGCCGCCCCCGCGGCGCAACCCTCGGCCGGGTCCAAGAACTACCAGGAACTCGACATGGAGTTCCGCAAGCGGCGCACCGAGAAGGAAGAAGCCGAGAAGAAAGCCCAGTTGCAGAAGGAGGCCGCCGAGCAGAAGAAGGCGGCCTGCGACGAGGCCCGGGCCCGGGTGGCCGGGTTGCAGTCGGGCGGGCGCGTTGCCAAGTACGACGCCAACGGCCAGCTCCAGTACCTGGGCGACGATGACATCAAGAAGTCTCTGGCCGACGCCCAGCGGGCGGCCAGCGAAGCCTGCAAGTAACACCGGCCGGGCGAACGCCCCCTTCCGGCGAAAGGCAGGTCCGGGGAGTCCCCTCAGCCCTGCCGCCTTGTCCCGGCCCGTTTCTCCGCCAGCTCTTTCGCCAGCTTTTCTGCCTTCTGCGCCCGCATCCGGCGGGCGTCCTTGGGGTCCGCGGTGAGCGGCCGGTAGATCTCGACCCGGTCGCCGTCGCGCAGCCGCTGTTCGAGTTCCGCCTTGCGGCCCCAGATGCCCACGCCTGCGGGCAACTCCGCTGTCTCGGGATGATCCGCGGCCATCCGGGAAGCCGCCAGCGCATCCCGGACGGTCGCCCCGGCCTGGAGGATCACCTCGCGAATGTCCTGGTGCCTGGGCGTGGCGTAGATCACCTCCACGCGCATCGAAGGGGCCTCACCGGGGTCCATAGACCTGACCCGCCCGCTTGACGAAGGCGTCCACGAAGGTGGTGGCGATGTGCTCGAACACCGGTCCCACCACCTTCTCCAGCAGACGGCTGGTGAACTCGTAGCGAAGGATGAGCTGCACCTTGCAGGCCTCTTCGGCCAGCGGGTGGAAGTGCCACGCGCCGTCCAGGCTCTTGAAGGGCCCGTTCACCAGCCGCATGTCGATGCGGCGGGGCCACTGTTTGGCGTTGGCGGTGGTAAACCGCTGCTTGATGCCCTTGAAATCGATGATGATGGCGGCGCGGGTGACGGCTTCGTCGCGCGCTTCCACCACCGTTCCGCCGCACCAGGGCAGGAACTGGGGGTATTCCTCCACCCGTTCGACCAGGGTGTAGATCTGTTCGGCCGAGTACTCCACGAGAACCGATCGGTCGACTTCATGCATAGATGACTGCTGACGCTCCCTGCCGCATGCCGGCTGTTAGAATCTTCGACCACTCACGCTGACGCACATTCGATGAGCATTGCCCAGAACAAGAAGGCGTTCCACGACTATTTCATCGAAGAGCGTTTCGAGGCGGGCATCGCCCTGGAAGGCTGGGAAGTGAAATCCATCCGCGCCGGCCGCATCCAGCTGGCCGAATCGTATGTCGTGATCAAGAGCGCGGAGGTCTATCTGCTGGGCGCGCACATCAGCCCCCTGCCCACCGCATCCACCCACATTCACCCGGACCCCACCCGCACTCGCAAACTGCTGTTGAAGGCCGACGAGATCCGGCATCTCATCGGCAAGGTCGAACGGGCCGGCTACACGCTCGTCCCGCTGAACATGCATTTTACCCGCGGCCGGATCAAGCTGGAGATCGGCCTGGCCAAAGGCAAGAAGCAGCATGACAAGCGCGAGACCATCAAGGAACGCGAGTGGAAGGTGGAGCAGCAGAGGCTGCTGCGGAACCGGAACAAGGCGTGACGGGGGCCCCCCCCCCCCCGGGGGCCGCCCCCCCCCCCCCCCCCCCGCCCCCCCCCCCCCCCCCCCCCCCCCCCCCCCCCCCCCCCCGGGGAAGGGGGGCCCCCCGGCGCCCCCCCCCCCACCCCAACCCGAGCCCCGCGCCCCCCCCCCCCCCCCGACGGGCCCCCCCCCCCCCCCCCGCCCCCCCCCCCCCCCCCCCCCCCCCCCCCCCCAGGCCCCCCGGGGGGCGGGGGCCCCCCAGAGGCCGCTGGCGCGAACCGGAACAAAGCGTGACGGCGAGGTAGCGGAACCGCAATTGCCGGCGGGCGTCTGATCGGCTGGGCAGAACACCGCCGGGACGTGCCGGGAAGCCAGGAAGAAGACTTGCAGCGGGCCGGGACCCGACTCCCGTTTCGGCCACGGGCGACATATGACTGCGCAGGAACCTGCGGGACACATCGCGATTTGCAGAGAATGAGTTCACGGCCGGACAACGGGCGCTCCGTTTCTGCGGCCGTCGCCGCGCTGCTGGCGCTCTTCCTCTTTTCGGGCCCCGGTGTCGCCGCCGATTGGCGCCTGTACCGGGTGGAAATCGACGCTCCGGCCGCGCTTCGCACGCTCCTCGAGGAAAACCTCGACATCGTGCGCTGGAGCACGCGCGAGAACGTGAGCGACGACCAGGTGCGGCAGCTGTTCGAGACCGCGCCCCGCCAGATCCGCACGATCCTCGCGACCGAAGGTTACTTCTCGCCGTCCATCCAGCCGCGGCTGGACCGGACCTCCGAGATCTGGGTCACGCGCTACCGCATCGACCCCGGCGAATCCACCACGGTCAAGGACGTCGGGCTGCGTTTCACCGGCGTTCTGGAACCCGAACGGGAACGCGAAGCGAGGGATGCCTTCGACCTGCGCCCCGGCCGCACCTTCCGGCAGGCCGACTGGTCTGCCGCAAAGGAGAAGCCTCTCCGATCCCTGCAACGCAAGCGCTACGCCGCCGCCCGCATCACGGAATCCGAAGCCTCCATCGATCCGGCAAGCCGGTCCGCCCGTCTGCGCGTGGACTACGACAGCGGGCCGGCGTTCCGCTTCGGGCAGATCCGCGTCACCGGTCTGCAGCGCTATCCCGAGCGGATCGTGCGATCCCTCAATCCCATCGAGCCCGGAGCCCCTTACGACGAGGATGCCCTGCTCCGATTTCAGCGCCGTCTGCAGCTGAGCGGTTATTTCGCCAGCGCCATCGTGTCCTCTCCCGGCGACCCGGCTCTGGCCGATGCCACGCCCGTGGACGTCACGGTCGTGGAAGGCGCGGCCCGCCGCCTCGAGGCGGGCGCCGGCATCAGCACCGACCGGGGCCCGCGCGCCCAGATCCAGTACACGGACAACAACGTGCTGGACCGGCCCATCCGCCTGCGAGCCTCCGCCAAGATCGATCGCGTCAGCCAGGAAGCGATCGGCGCGATCTCCACGCCCCGCGGCGCCTCGGGCCACGTCTACGGGCTGGAGGGCCGCTACAACTTCCAGGACATCCAGGGTGAACAGCGGACGAACTGGAGCTCCACGCTCGCGCGGACCTTTGCGCTGGAAACGCGCGAAAGCCAGCAGGGGCTGCAGTTCCTCACGGAACGGCGTGCGCTGGCCGCCGGCGTGTCGGACAACCGGCAGGCGCTGTATCTCATGCAGACGTGGCGCTGGAACAACCTGGACGACGTGCTGGCACCGCGCAAAGGTTTCGCCCTGAGCCTGCAGGTGGGGGGCGCGAGCCGCAGCGCACTGTCGTCCCGCTCGTTCGGGCGCGTCAACGTGCGGTCGTCCTACCTGCTGCCCATCTCCACGTTCGGGACGTTCGTCGTGCGTGGGGGAATTCGGCAGCGTCATCGCCGGCTCGCGCGAGAGCATTCCTTCCACGTACCTGTACCGCGCGGGCGGCGACGCCAGCATCCGGGGCTACCCGCTGGACAGCCTGGGCGTCCAGGAAGGCGGCGCTATCGTCGGCGGGCGCTATCTGGCCGTGGGCACGCTGGAGTACATCCAGTGGATCAGGCGCGAATGGGGTGCAGCCGTGTTCGTGGATGGCGGCAACGCAACGGACAGCCTGCGCGACTTCCAGCCCGTGTACGGCTACGGCGTGGGCGCCCGCTGGAGCAGCCCCATCGGCTCGCTCAACCTCGACATCGGGTACGGCGAGGCGATCCACGACTGGCGCCTGCACTTCGGCGCGGGGATCGTCCTGCGATGACACTGCGACGCGCCACGCTCATTGCTGCCGGCGCGGTCGTCGTGCTGGCCATCGCGGTTGCCGCCGGACTATGGTGGGCGAGCCGCAGCACCGCGCTGCTGACGTGGGGCATCGCTCAAGTGCAGGACACACTGCCCTGCCGCCTGTCCGTGGAAGGCATGGAAGGCTCTCTCGCCGAACCCATCCGCATCGCCCGCCTCGTGTGCGAGAACGAAGACATGCGGGTGGAGGCCCGGCAGCTCGCGCTCGACTGGTCGCCATGGTCACTGCGCGACCGGCACCTGCAGGTGGAGCGGCTTGCCGTCGCGAGCGTGGACATCGTGAGCCACAGCCGAAAAGACGAGCCCCCCAAAATTCCGGAATCGCTTGCGCTGCCGATCGTGGTGGACGTGCGTGCGCTGAAGGTGGAGTCGATCAGGATCCGCACGGGCACATCCGACACCACGCTTTCGAAGCTGGACGCCGGTTATCACGGAGACGCGAAGGGCCACCGGCTCGCGCTTCGCAGCCTGGTCTCGCCCTGGGGTTCGCTCGGCGCCGAACTGGCGGTGGAAGCGGCCATGCCACAGAAGATCTCCGGCAAGGCCCGCGTCGAGAGCCGCTATGTGGCGCAGTGGCCCGTGAAGGCCGAGATCGAATTCACGGGTGAACTGCGCGATCAGACCGTGTCCGTCCTGGGGACCGCCGGTTCTCTGCCCGTGACGGCGCAGTTGCGCATTCGTCCTCTGGACCCGGACCCGCTCCACGAACTCCGCGTCCACACCCGCGGCGTGGATCTGAAATCTTTCGCCGAGGCCGCGCCCCGGACATCCATCGAGGCCACGTTCACCGGCCGGGCCCTCGGCACCCGCGCCCTCGACGGCTCGATCACCGCGGCGAACGCCACTCCCGGGCCCGTGGACAAGGACGCCTTGCCCGTGCATTCGCTGCGGAGCCGGATCTCCCTGTCTCCGGAGGCCATCCAGCTGGAAGACGCGCACGTCGATCTCGGGCCTGCAGGGGTGCTCGACGGTTCGGCCCGGCTCACGCCGGAAGGCATCGATCTCGAATTCGTCACCTCGAAGCTCGATCTGCGACCCATCCACTCCGCCGTGCGGTCGACGCACCTCGCAGGTTCGGCCAACGTCCGGCTCGAATCCGGACAGCAGATCTTCCATGCGCAACTCGCGCAGGACGATCTCGCCGCTACGGCGGACGCCCGGCTCGCGGACAAGGTGCTCACGTTCGACCGGCTCGTGCTGCGCTCGCGCGAGGCGTCGTTCGATTCGTCCGGAAGGATCACGCTCGCCGATGCGTATCCCTACGCGGTCAAGGGAACGCTCGCCCGTTTCGATCCCTCGCGCTTCGGCAACTTCCCCGCTGCGACGCTCAATGCGCAACTGTCGGCAGAGGGGGCGATCCGTCCGCGCTGGTCCGCGAGCGTGCGCTACCGGATCGCGCAAAGCCGCTTCCGCGGGCAGCCGCTGGAAGGATCGGGAAGACTCGCCGTATCGCCGGATCGCGTGTCCGACACCGATGCGCACCTGCGGCTGGGCGGCAACGCCCTGGACCTGAAGGGTGCCTTCGGGACCCCGAACGACGCGCTTGCGTTCAACCTCGACGCGCCGCGACTTTCGTCGGTGCTCGCGGGACTGTCCGGTCGCGTCACCGCCAAGGGCACGCTGCGCGGCACCCGCGACAAGCCCAGCCTCACCGCCGAACTGTCCGCGGCGGACCTTGCCTATGCCGAGACACAAGTCAGGCAGTGGCAGGCTTCCGCCCGCATCGTCCAGGGGGCCGATCCCGCCATCGAGCTGTCGAGTCGTGCCATCGGCGTGCGCGCGGGCAAGGTGCTGATGGATGCCGTCTCGGCCGATGTCCAGGGCACCTTCGGCGCTCACGCCGTGAAGGTGTCGTTCCGCGGGCCTTACACCGATACGTCCGCGAGCTTCCAGGGACATTTCGAACCCAAGGCGCCCCGCTGGAACGGCGCGCTGCAAACGCTGGAGAACCGCGGCCCCTACGCCTTCCGCCTGCTGCGCCCGGCGACACTGCTCGCCGCGCCGGGACAGGTCGAACTGGGCGCGGCCGAGATCGCGTTCGCCGACGGGCGCATGCAGTTGCAGAGCACCCGCCTGGCGGGAGCCCGCATCTCGTCCAAGGGTTCGTTCACGGGCATGCCGCTGTCCCGCTGGATCGAGCGGCGGCCGCAGATCGATTCGACGCTGGTCCTGGGCGGCCGTTGGGAAATCGACTTCGAGAACCGCGCGAACGGTTTCGCCGAGATCGTGCGCGAACGCGGCGACGTGATCGTCACGACAGAGGAGGAACCCGTCTCGCTGGGTCTCGAGGATGCCCGCGTCCGCGCGGACGTGCGCAACGACGACATCGCGGTCAAGGCGGACATCAAGGGCCGCAACCTGGAGGCCGCGCTCGACGCCCGCACCCGGGCCGTGCGGACGGCGGACCGGTGGACGCTGCCGCCCGATGCGCCGCTCACCCTGAGCGCCGATGCGCGCGTGGCGTCCCTCCGGCCCCTCGCGGCGATGATCGACCGCGCCACGTGGGCGGATGGCTCGCTGCTCGTCTCTGCCCGCGGCCAGGGCACGCTTCGCGAACCCGACATCGCCGGCACCATCGTCGGCAAGAATCTGCGCATCGAGCGCCTCGAGAACGGTGTGCTGCTCGCCGACGGGACGCTGGACGCGGCGTTCGACGAACGCAGCGTGACGGTCCGGGATTTCCGCATCCGCGGCGGCAGCGGCACCTTGTCCGCGACCGGAAGCGCCCGCCGCCAGGCGAGCGGCGTCGAGATGGAGCTGGAGTGGAAAGCGCAGAAACTCGCCGCGATCCAGCACCCGGACTATCACTTCGCCGTCTCGGGACAGGGGCGCATCACGGCGCGCGACGGGCGCGCGGAGATCATCGGCAACGCGATCTGCGACCGCGGCCGCATCGAACTTCGTTCCGAGAGCGCGCCCGCGTTGGGCGACGACGTGGTCATCGCCGGCCGCTCGCGCAAGGTGGCGTTGAACGGACAGACGTTGAAGTCCCACCTCGATTTCAAGCTGGACCTCGGGCAGGACTTCCTCATCCGCGGGCGTGGAGTCGACGCCAGGCTGGTCGGCGCCGTGCAGTTCACGACGGCGGCGGACGGAACACTGACGGCCCGCGGCGACATAAACGTCGCCCGCGGCACGTACGAGGCCTACGGCCAGAAACTGGACATCGACCGCGGCGCCCTGCACTTCGTGGGTCCCTACGACAACCCCGGGCTGGACATCCGCGCGCTGCGCAAGGACACCCAGGTGCAGGCAGGCGTGGAGATCCTCGGCACGGCCCGCCATCCCCGGGTGCGGCTCGTCTCCGTCCCCGAGGTCACCGACGCCGAGAAGCTCTCGTGGCTGGTCCTCGGCCGGCCCGCCGCCGCCTCGGGCACGCCGGACGCGGAACAGATGCAGACGGCCGCCGTCGCCATGGCCGCCGGTCTGGGCACCTCACCCCTGCAGAAGCAGCTCGCGCGTGCCGTCGGTCTGGACGAGGTACGCCTGGCATCGGGCACCACGTCGACCGGTTCGGCCACCGGGGTGGTCGCCGCGGGCAAGCGCATCGGCAAGCGCATCTATCTCACCTACGAGCGCAGCCTGTCGACCGCGGAAGAACTCTTTCGCGTGAGCTACCAGCTCACGCGGAACTGGTCGGTGCGCACGGAGAGCAGCGTGACCGATGCGGTGGACCTGCTCTATTCGATCTCCTTCGACTGACCGCGCCCGCCGTCAGACCGGCATGCGGTCCGCGAGCTGGCGCTCGAACATCCAGCCCGGGTATTCGCGCGGCAGCCGGCTCGCATCGTCCAGAGTCACGAGCTCGTCCGGCGTGAGGGAGATCTCCGCGGCGGCGATGTTGTCCGCCAGCTGCTCCTGGCTCTTGGCCCCGACGATCACGCTGGTCACGCCTGCCTGATGCAGCACCCAGGCAAGCGCGATCCTCGCCACAGAAACTCCGCGAGATTGCGCGATGGGCCGCATCGCCTCGACGCAACGGAATGCACGCGGCCGGTCGATCGGCGGGAAGTCGAAGGTCGTCCGCCTCGCCCCTTCCGGCCCCGCCTCGTTCTCGCTGAACTTGCCGCTCAGCAGGCCGCCTGCGAGCGGACTCCACACCAGCACGGACAGCGATTGATCGCGGGCCACGGGAAGGATCTCGCGCTCCAGTTCGCGCCCTGCGATGGAGTAGTACGCCTGCACGCTCTCGAACCGGTTCCAGCCCTGGCGCTCCGAGATGCCCAGCGCCTTCATGATCTGCCACCCGGCGTGGTTGGACACACCGATGTGGCGCACGCGTCCGGAGCGCACGATGTCCTCGAGGGCGCGCAAGGTCTCGTCCAGCGGAGTGACCTGGTCCATGCCGTGGATCTGGTACAGGTCCACGTGATCCAGGCGCAGCCGCTTCAGGCTCGCATCCAGCTCGTTCATGATGTGCACGCGGGACAACCCCACCCGGTTGGGCTCCCTGCCCATGCGCACGCGCACCTTGGTGGCGATCACGAGATCCTGCCGCGGCAGCCCCAGCTCGGCGAGCGCCTGTCCCAGCAGCGCTTCCGCCTCGCCTTCGGAGTACACGTTGGCCGTGTCGATGAAATTCACCCCGGCGTCGAACGCCATGCGCAACTGCGCCTTGGCGTCGTCGAGACCCAGCTTGCCGATGGGCGCCCAGCGGCCCTTGCCGCCGTAGGTCATGGTGCCGAGGCACACTTCGGATACGAACAGGCCGGTACGGCCCAGCAATCGATAGCGCATGTCGAGACTCCTGCAACGGGTCGGTCGAATAGGACAGCCGGTGAAGGATCCGCCAGCGAACCCTTCTCACGCATCGATCCCCGGCAAACGGGGCTTTCGAGAATGCCCGGCGAGGCCGCGAGTCGACGCGGTTCGCCGGATGTCCTACAGAGCCCTCGAAATGACTTCCTTCATGATCTCGTTGGTGCCGCCGTAGATGCGCTGCACGCGCGCATCGACATACATGCGGGCCACGAGATACTCGTTCATGTAACCGTAGCCGCCGAAGAGCTGCACGCACTCGTCGATCACGCGGCATTGCTGCTCGGAGGCCCACATCTTCACCATCGAGGCCGTCACGGTATCCAGTCGGCCTGCCACGAGGTCCTCGACGCAGCGGTCCACGAACGTCCGCGCCACCTTGACCGTGGTCGCGATCTCGGCCAGCTTGAACTTCGTGTTCTGGAACTCGGCCACCGGCTTGCCGAAGGCCGTCCGGTCGCGCACGTACTGCAGTGTCGCCTCGTAAGCGCCTTCCATGGCGGCCACCGCTCCCACGCCGATGATGGCCCGCTCGTACGGCAGATCGCCCATCAGCTGGAAGAACCCCTGTCCTTCGCTGCCGCCCAGCAGATGGGAGACCGGCACACGGACGTCGTCGAAGAAGAGCTCCGAGGTGTCCTGCGCCTTCAGGCCGATCTTGTCCAGCACGCGTCCGACGCGGAACCCCGCGCAGTCCTTCGTCTCCACGATCAGGATCGACGTGCCCTTCGCCCCCTGCCCCGGATCCGTCTTGACCACCAGCAGGATCACACCGGCGAGGTAGCCGTTGGTGATGAAGGTCTTGGATCCGTTGATCACGTACTCGTCACCGCTGCGCCGCGCGCGGGTGCGGATGCCTTGCAGATCGGACCCCGCGCCCGGTTCGGTCATGGCGATCGCACCGACCATCTCGCCCCGGGCGAGCAACGGCAGGTAGCGCCGCTTCTGCTCGTCCGTGCCGTGGTTGAGGAAGTAGTGCGCCACGATGGAATGCACGCCCGTGCTCATGCCGGTCAGTCCCCGCCTGCCCATCTCCTCGTAGATCACGGCTTCGTGCCGGAAGTCCCCGCCCGCCCCGCCGAACTCGGCCGGGATGTCGGTGCAGAGGAAACCCAGCGCGCCGGCCTTGCGCCAGATCTCGTGGCCGACGTGCCCGCGCTTGCGCGACGCCTCGTCGTCGGGCACCACCTCCTCGTCGAGAAAGCGGGCCACCGTGTCGCGCCACGTTTCGAGGTCTGCATCCATCCAGGACGGGTGGAAGTCGATGGCCACGGCGGTTCCTCCTCAGTCGGCAAAGGCGCCCAGGCGCCGCTGCAGCGCCTCGCGGCAGTCGTTCACCATGCGTTCGATCAGTTCGGCGCAGCTCGGAATGTCGTTCATGAGACCGACCACCTGGCCCGCCCACACCAGCCCGTCGTTCACTTCGCCGCTGTCCAGAGCCGCGCGGCCCCGGGCACCGGCGACCAGATGGTGGATCTCCTTGAACTCCACGCCACCCGGCCGGTTCTCCATGGCGATGACCTCGTCGGAGACCGAGTTCTTGAGCACGCGCCCGGTGTTGCGCAGCGTACGGAAGATGAGATTGGTCTCGCGCTCGCTCGCGTTGACGAGCGCCTGCTTGATGTTCTCGTGGATCGGCGCTTCCTTCGTCGCGCAGAAGCGCGTACCCATGTTCACGCCTTCGGCGCCGAGCACCAGGGCCGCCGCCATGCCCCGCCCGTCGCCGATGCCGCCGGATGCGATCAGGGGGATCTTCACCTTGTCCGCAGCGGCGGCGAACAGCACCAGGCCGCCCACGCCGTCCTCGCCGGGGTGTCCCGCGCACTCGAAACCGTCGATGGAGATGGCGTCCACGCCATTGCGCTCCGCCGACAGCGCGTGCCGCACCGCCGTGCATTTGTGAATGATCCTCACGCCCGCGGCCTTCGCCTTCTGGATGAATTCCTTCGGGTTGTTGCCGGCCGTTTCGAGGATCTTCACGCCGCTGCCGATGACCACGTCGAGATACGCCTCGTACGGCGGCGGGCTGGCTGACGGAAGAATCGTGAGGTTCACGCCGAAGGGCTTGTCGGTCAGGGTGCGGCAGCGCGCGATTTCCTGCGCCAGCGCCTCGGGCGTGGGCTGCGTGAGCGCCGTCAGGATGCCCAGTCCGCCGGCGTTGGAAACGGCCGCCGCCAGTTCCGCCCGTCCGACCCACTGCATGCCTCCCTGCAGGATGGGATAACGGATGCCGAGCATCTCGGTGACGCGGGTCTTCATCTGGCAAACTCCTTCTAGGTTTGAATTCGTGTCTGCGCCATGGGCGGTACTGCCTTCAGCGCGATGAAAACTTCGGTGCGCGCTTTTCCAGGTTGGCGCGCACCGCCTCGATCTGATCCGCGCCGCCCAGCAGCGCGTCCTGTTCCGTCGACTCCGCCTGCAGCATCGCTGCCGCATCCCGCTGCGATGCCCCATTCAGCAACCGCTTCGCCGCGCGGATGGCGCTCGGGCTGCGCCCCGCGATCTCCCGCGCGAACTGCATCGCCTCATCGAGCGGGTCGCTGCAGACCCGCGTCGCCAGACCGATCTGCACCGCTTCCTCGCCGTGCACCATGCGGCCGCTGAAGGTCAGTTCGCGCACGACGTCGGCCCGCACCAGTTCGCTCAGCAGCAGCGTCCCGGCCATGTCCGGGACCAGCCCCCACTTGATCTCCATCACCGACAGCCGCGCATCGGGCGCGACGAAGCGCACGTCCGCGCCGAGCGCCACCTGCAGCCCGCCACCGAACGCCACCCCGTGGATGGCAGCGATGACCGGGACCGGCACGGCGCGCCACACCATCACCGCGTACTGTGCGTCGTTGGCGATCCCGTGCGTGCGATCGGTCAGCGAGGCCGAACCGCCCTCGATCCCCAGGCCGCGGCCTGCCTGCAGCGATTCGAAGCAGGCCATGTCCAGACCGGCGCAGAAGGCGCGGCCTTCCCCGTGGATCACCACCGCCCGGACCGAATCGTCGCTCCGCAACCGGTCGCCTGCCGCGACGAGCTGCCCGAACATCCCGGCATCCAGCGCATTCATCTTGTCAGGGCGGGACAGCCGCACCTGGGCCACACCGTCCTCGTCCACCGTCACGTTCACGCGTTCGGTATTCATCCCGGATTCTCCTCCGCGCCGTGCCGCGGCCGATTGCTTCGTCCCGGACCCGTGCGTAGCATCGGGGACTCCCTCAACGACCGGCACGCAACTCCATGGCACTTTCCTACAAGGGCGTATTCCCCGCGCCGCCCACACCGATCACCACCGACGGCCGCGTCCACGAACGTGCCCTCCGGGCCCTGCTGGAAGACAACATGGCGCACGGCGCCCACGGCTTCTGGATGGCCGGCAGCACCGGCGAGGGGCCCATCATGACGGAGGAGCAGCGCGACACGGTCGCGCGCATCTCGGCCGAAACCTGCCGCGGACGCGCGCTCGTGATTATGCACGTGGGCGCCATCAGCACGGCCTCCGCCGTACGCGCGGCCCGGACGGCCAAGGCCGTCGGCTGCGACGCCGTGTGCTGCGTGCCGCCGTTCTTCTTTCCCAGCACGGAGCGCGCGCGCATCGAGCATTACCAGGCTGTCGCCGACGCCGCGGGCGATCTCCCGTTCTTCGTCTACAACCTGCCGCAGCTCACGCAGGTGGAGACCGTGCCCGCGCTGATGGAGAAATTCGTCAGGGCGATTCCCACGCTGAAGGGCCTCAAGCACTCCGCGCCCAATTTCTCCGACATTCGCGTCTTCGCCGACATGGGGCTCCTGTGTTTCTCGGGCAACGGCGCGTTTCCCCTGCCTGCGCTGACCATGAACGCCGTAAGCAGCATCGACGCGCCGCTCGCACTGGCGCCCTGGCATTACCGCCAGCTCTTCGATGCGTGGGAGTCCGGCGACACGGCCACCGCGCAGAAGCTGCAGGACGGGGTCCGCAGGTTCGTCGATCTCGTGTGGATGTATGGCGCGCCCGCGCACGTGTGCAAGACGGTGCTGTCGGCGCGGCTGGGCATGGACTGCGGGAGCACCCTTCCGCCGGTCAACCGGCTGGACGAATCGGAGAAGCAGGAAGTCCTGAAGGTGGCAGGCGCGCTGGGTCTGCTGGAGCGGCGGACGTAACCGGTCAGTCGTCCACCAGGCGGCTGATCACCGGAAAGTACCGGGCGCCCTCGCCGGCGTCGATGGCGCGGTCGAACCAGGTCTTCACGAGGGAGGCCGCCTGCGCGGTCACGCCGGTGTCCTCGGCCAGCCGAAGCGCGTAGCCCAGGTCCTTGAGCGCGTAGGTGACGGGGAACGCGCGTTCGGGGAACTCGCCCGGGACGATGGCCTTCATGCCGTGGTTGCGCAGCGCGAAGCTGTCGGCCGAGCCCTTGGACAGCGTGTCGAACAGCAGCGCCGGGTCGACCCCGGCGCGACGGCCGATGGCGCGCGCTTCCGACAGCGCCAGCACCGTCTGGAACAGCACCATGTTGTTCAGGATCTTCACCACCTGCCCGCAGCCCACCGGGCCGCACAGCGTGATGTCGGAGGCGAAGGTCGCGATGAGCGGCCGCACCGATTCGAAGACATCCTCTGCGGCGCCCACCATCACCGACAGCTGTCCGGCCTCCGCCGCGGCGCGCGTCCGCGCCACGGGCGCGTCCACCCAGGTGATTCCGCGGCCCGCGAAATCCGCGGCCCAGCGCCGGGTGAGATCCACGGGCGACGTGCCCAGGTCCACGACGATCTGACCGGCACCCGCGCAGGTGGCGAGTCCGCCGGGGCCATTCACCACCTGGTCGACGATCTCGCCGGAAGGAAGCGACAGGAAGATGACCTGGGCGCCGGTCACCGCATCGCGCACGTCTCGCGCGGCGGTCACGCCATGCGGCGCCAGCCGCTCGAGCGGCGCGGCTTCCCGATCCAGGGCGCGGATCGTACGACCGCTCTTCTGCCGGAGGTTGCGGCACATCGGTTCTCCCATGACGCCAAGACCGATGAATGCGATGTGTGCGGTGGAATTCATGTCGGACCCTGATGAGTGGGGTGAAGCCGGGATGCGCGCCGCTCCGGCGAGGCTGTCATCGCTGCGGGCGCCGGCGATCGTCGCGTGGCGTGCAGCTCGCGCGGTGTGTCGAGTTCGAAAACAGGCCCGTCATCCTTCCAGGCCAAGATAGATCGCCTTGGTCTGCTGATACAGCCGCAGGCCGGTGATGCCTTTCTCCCGCCCCAGGCCGCTTTCCTTGAAGCCGCCGAACGGGGTCGCGATGGAAAGCTGCTTGTACGTGTTGACCCAGACGGTTCCGGCGTGCAGACGCCTGGCCACGCGCCAGCACCGCGCAAAATCCGCCGACCACACACCGGCGGCCAGGCCCAGCGCGGAGTCGTTCGCTTGCGCGACGAGATCGTCCTCGTCCTCGACGGGAATCGGTCAGAGTGCGGGGCCGAAAATCTCCTCCTGCGCGATGCGTGCCCGATTGCCGATGCCCCCGAGTACCGTGGGCAGGTAGAACGCGCCCTTCGCGAGCCGTGCGTCTTCCGGCCGGGCGGCACCGCAGAGTACCTGAGCTCCGTCTGCACGTGCTGCGTTCACCATGGCCTCGATGCGGTCCCGGTGCACGAACGAGGCGATGGGTCCCATCTGAGCGCCGGGAACGTCCGGCAGGTCCACCTTCAATGCGCGCGCAATGCCGGTCACCCGGGCCACGGCCTGCTCGTAGACCGGTCGCTGGACGAACATGCGGGAGCCCGCCACGCAGGATTGGCCGCTGCCTTCGAAAATGCCGCCCGCGACCGCCTGCACCGCGGCCTCGAGGTCCGCATCCGCGAAGATCACGTGGGGCGACTTGCCGCCCAGTTCCAGCGCCACGGGCATCAGCTTCTGCGCAGCCAGGGCGGCGATCCGCTTGCCGCTGGCCGTGCCCCCGTGAAGGACACCATGCCGACACGCGGATGCGCCACCAGCGCCGCTCCCGCCACGGCACCGGTTCCGGGCAGGACGTTGAGCACGCCCGGCGGCAAGCCCGCGTCGAGTCCGATCCGCCCGAGCTCCAGCGCGGCCGACGGCGTCCATTCCGACGGCTTCAGGATCACGGAGTTTCCTGCCGCGAGCGCCGGGGCGACCTTCTGCGCCTCCATGGTCATCGGCGAATTCCACGGCGTGATGGCCACGACCACGCCGTAGGGTTCGTGGACCGTCATCGACAGGTAGCGCCCTCGGGACGGTGTCAGCTCCGAGCCCAGGGTTTCGCAGACCGATGCGTAGTAGCGGAACGTTGCTGCAGCGCTCTTCACCTGCGCGACGCACTCGCTCCACACCTTGCCGTTCTCGATCATCTGCAGGCGGGCGAGCAGTTCGCTGCGCTCCACCATGAGCACGCTCATGCGGTGCAGCAGATCGGCGCGCAGATGCGGCAGCATGAACTGCCACGCGGGCTGGGCGGCAGCCCTTGACGCGGCCTCGACCGCATGGTCCACGTCGCCGCCGGACGCCGCACTGACGCGATACGCCAGTTCGCCGTTCGCGGGATTGACGATGTCCAGGGAGGCGGCGCCTTCGACCCACTGCCCGCCGATCAGCATCGGCTTGGGGGACGAATCGGCGGTGATGGATGTGTTCATGAAGTGGCCTGCGGTGAGGTGCCGGCGCGGATCTCGTCCAGCACCGGCAGGATGTAGCGGCGGAACTGGGCCGGGTTCTCGCTCATGGGAAAGTGCCCGACCTCCTTCATCACGGTGACCTGTGAACCGGGGATCGACGCCGCGGTCCGCAGCGTGTCTTCCGGCGTGCAGGAGAAGTCGTACTCGCCGGTCAGCAGATACAGCGGGCAGCGGCGGGTATCGATCCCCGTCAGCTTTCCGCGCAGATCGCCGTCCACCCGGTAGAAGTACAGGTCGCCCTTGAAGATCCCGGGGCCGCCCTGCTTGTACTGCCACAGCGTCTCGTCGCGGAACCGGGCAGGCGACTGCGGGGCCACCAGCCCCGAGACGAGCGCCGCGCACACCTCACCGCCGTGGACGTCGGGACGGTTGAGCCACGCCGTGTCGTACCACGGCTGCTGGAAGTCGGCCGCCTCCAGTCCGATCAGGGCGCGGAATTCGCCGCCGTGCCTCGCGGCGAGCTGCAGCACGATGCGTCCGCCGATGGAGCAGCCCATCACGACGGGCCGCTCCAGCTCCAGTGCCGCACAGAAGGCGCGCACGCTTGCCACGTAGAGATCGGTGGTGAGGCGGTATTCGCGGCCGAAGGCTCCTTCGGGCGGATACGACTTGCCGTGCCAGGGCATGTCGAACGCGAGCACGCGGTAGTGCGAGGTGATCGCCTCGTCCAGCATCATGTGACGGAACTGCCGCCCGTCCGCGCCCGCCGTGTGCAGGCACACGAGCGGAATGCCCTGCCCCGCTTCCTCGAAGTAGACCCGGCACGGTTCTCCTTCGATCTCGAACCGGACATAGCGACCGGCGATGGGTTCGAACCGGGGCGCGCTCATGCCCGGCCCTCCCCGCGCGGCAGGGCGAGCAGATCCTTGAAGAACTGCAGATGGGCCATGAAGGGCCGCAGGTCACCCTCGAAGCTCATGAGTCCGCGCTTGGACAGGGCGAACAGATCGTGGAACCCGGGTTCGGGAACCGGTGCCCAGTACGCGAGCCACGCGGCGGCCTTGCCCCGTATGGCGAAGTCCCAGGGGCACAGCAGCGGAATGCGCTCCCGCATCTCGAGCCGGCCTTCGTGAAACTCGAGGAGCGTCACCGCATCGTCCACCCCGACCGCCACACGCGCCGAAAGATACGGCGCGCGCTGCGCCATCTGCACCGCGGCGGCCGAGGCGAGTGCGCGGCGCAGAAGACCTGCGGCGTCCGCGTCCGGCACGCCCGTGTTCTGGTTCATCTCGAACTCCCGAGTTTCTTCATCGGCGGGCGCGGCGAGCCTCCCTCCTTCGATCGCTCATGATACGAGGACGACTCCCCGCTAGAATTCCCGGCATGCCGAACGTTCCACGCAACCCGCACGAATCCTCCTCCGACGCACGAGCCGCCGCCACCGCAGAAAAGCGCGGTCCGGCCTCCGTGCGCACGGTCCAGTCGCTCGAACGCGCGTTCGCCATTCTCGAAGCCATCGCCGGACAGGACGACGCGGTCGGTCTGGCGGACATCAGCCGCGCGACCGATCTGCACACCAGCACCACCTTCCATCTTCTGAAGACGCTCACGACGCTCGGGTACGTGCGTCAGGACGAAGGCAGGCGCTACCGGGTGGGTCCGCGGCTTTTCATGCAGGCGGCCGGCGCGTTCACCGAAGTGGAACTCGTCAACTTCGCCATGCCGTTCCTGCGCCGCCTGGCGGAGGAAACGGGCGAGACCGCGCATCTGGGCGTGCCGGCGGAATCGGGCGTCGCCGTCATTGCCAAGGCCGAGGCCCGTTCGACCGTGCGCACGAGCGAGCGTCTGGGGATCATCCGGCCCGCACACTGCACGGCGCTGGGCAAGGTGCTGCTGGCCGCCAGACCGGCGGGGGAACTGGAGACGTATCTGCGTTCGGAACGATTCCAGGCGTGGACGCCCAAGACGCTCACCGATCCCGATGCCATCCGGGACGACCTTCGGAAAGTGGCGGCCCACGGCCTCGGCGTGGACGACACCGAGTTCAATCAGGAGCTGCGCTGCGCGGCCGCGCCCGTGCGCAACTTCATGCAGCAGACCGTGGCGGCCGTGGGCATCTCGGGACCGGTATGGCGTGTGACGCGGCGCGAGCTGACCCGGCTGGGCGCGATCGTGAGCGGAGTGGCGGACGAACTGTCCCGCGACCTCGGCTACCGCCGGCGCGCCTTTGCCCACGACGGGAACGGCTGACACTCCTTCCCCTCGCCGCAGGTCAGGCACGCCGGTCTCCCGCGGCGAAGCGGCCAGCCCGCCTGCCGGACACGAACGCCCACGCAAGATGGTGGCCGTGGCCCTTCAACAGCAGCCCGCCCTGCCCCGTGGATCCGGCGGCATACAGCCCGGGAATGGGCCGGTCCTGGGCATCCAGCACCCGGTGCCGGTCGTCCACCGCCAGTCCGCCCTCGTTGTGAACGAAGACCGGACGCACGGGGCCCAGCGCGATGAACGGCGGACGCGCTCCGGGCATTGCAGCGAAGGACGACGCCAGTGCCGCGTCCGGCACCCCCAACTTGCGGGCGAGTGCGTCGACCGTCGCGCCTTCTCGGAACACATCGGGCCGGTTGCGCCGGTAGTCGGGCAGGTACGCATACGCGACGCCGGGGGCGGTGGAGATGAAATGCGGCCAGGCGGAGAAACGCTGCGCCAGGGCCCCATCCACCAGAATGTAGCCGGTCTTGTCCGGCTGATCCGGCAACGCAAGGGCGGGTCTGTCCTTCTCGTCGCAGAAGCGCGCGCCCTTGCCGTTGACGAGCAGAGCCCCCTGTTGAAACAGGTCCGGCGAGGGCGCCAGTGCCGTCGTCAGAAAACTCATGATGAACGGGCGCAGGATGCGTTGGGGCAGGTGATCCATCGACCACTGCATGGCGAGCGCGACGGCGGGCCATGGCGGCAGGCGCCGGAGAAGTGTCGTGCGCGTGGGCGCGATGAATCGCAGTTCGGGGCCCAGCGCGAGATCGCCATTGAGGATCCGCGCTCCGAGTTTCAGGGCCAGCTTCTGCCCGTCGCCGGTGGCCGTGACGTTCACCCCTTCCACCTTTGCCTCCTGCGCGCCGATGTGAAGGGCCTTCAGCTCCGGATCATTGGTGAAGTCTCCCGCGGCCAGCACGACGCCGCTGCCCGCACCGATCTTTCGCCCGTCCTCGGCGGCAACGCCCACGACACGCCCGCCGTCCGTCAACAACTCCGCCGCACGCCAGCCGGTACGGATGTCGACACCGGCCCGCGCGGCGCGGCGCCGCAGGTGATAGATGAACGACAGCGAATTGGGCAGCACCGTGTGCATGCGAGGGAGCCGGTGCGGAGGTTCGGGCATGGGGCCGAAGAAGCGCACGCCGGACTCCATGAGCCACCGCATGGCGTCCGGAACGTCATCGCAGAGGATCCGCCGCAGCGGCGCGTTGTCGCGATGCGCGATGCCGGGCGCAAACAGAGGCATGTCGGCATCGTGATCCTCCGGCCGGTCCACGATGCCACGGCGCTGCTGATGCGGTGTGCGGGTCGAGGTGATGGACCCGACGGACCAGGCCGTCGAGCCGCCCAGCCCCGGATTCTTCTCCAGCAGGACCACGCGCGCGCCGGCCTCCGCAGCCTCGATCGCGGCAGCGAGCCCTGCCCCGCCTCCGCCGACGACGACCACGTCGGCGGTGTCGCCCCCGTCAGTCATCGGGCGGCGGCTGCACGGCCCGCGCTGGTCCCCGCGATGCGCCCGAAGACCGAGCCGGACATGAGCCCCGTCCCGCCGGGATAGTTGAAGTAGAAGAGACCGCCCACGAGTTCACCCGCGGCGTAGAGACCGGGGATGGGCATGCCGTCCGTGTCCACCACCTGCGCATCGGTCGTGATGCGCAGCCCGCCGAACGTGAACGTGATCCCGCAGGACACCGCATAGGCCTCGAACGGCGGCGTGTCGATGGTGTTCGCCCAGTTGGACTTGGGCACGGGCAGCCCTTCCGTGCGCCGCCCGTCCTTCACGTTGGGGTCGAACGCGATGTCGGTGCGCACCGCCGCGTTGTACTGCCGGATCGTCTCGACCGCCCTGGACGCGTTGACATCCTCGAGCTTGCCTGCCAATTCCTCCAGCGTGCCCGCCGTGACCTTGGTGACCTGCCGGATGCGGTACTCGTCGCGCAGCAGGTGCGTGACCTTCCGGTCGAAGATCTGCCAGGCGAACTGCCCCGGCTGCCGCAGGATCACCGCGCCGTACTTGGCGTACGTGTAATTGCGGAAGTCCGCGCCCTCGTCCACGAAACGCTCGCCGTTGGCGTTGAGCATGATGCCCCAGGGATACGAGTGCTTCTGGAAGCCGTCGCCCACCGCGAGGTCGCCGAACTCGGGCGCGTTGCGGTCCCAGCCCACCGCGTGACAGCCCGACCAGTTGCCCTTGGGCGACGCGCCGATCTCCAGCGCCATGCGGATGCCGTCACCCGTGTTGAAGCGCGTGCCGCGCACCTTGGCGAGATCCCAGCCCGGACCGAGATAGCGCGTGCGCCATTCCGGGTTCGACTCGAATCCGCCGGACGCGAGCACCACCGCGCGGCAGCGGATCGTCGAGGTCCTGCCCCTGTGCTTGACCACCACGCCCTGCACACCGGTGTCGTCGTGAATCAGCGAGAGCGCGCGCGCCTCGTAGTGAACGGCAATCCCCTGCTTCTCCGCCGCGCGCTTCTCGGCCTCCACGAGCCCCGGGCCGCCGCCCCAGGCCTCGACGGTGAGCCCGCCCCAGAACTTGAAGCGGCCGTCGACCTTGAATGCCTGCCGACCGTAGATGGGGACGAAGCGCAGCCCGTAGGTCCGCAGCCACATGAGCGTCGACTTGCTGCGGCGCACCAGCAATTCCACGAGATCGGGATCGGTGCGGTTCTCCGTGACGCGCGCCATGTCGTCGAAGAACTTGTCTTCCGGATACGAACCGAAGTCGGTGCGCGCGACTTCCTCATCCGACAGGTCCGGCATCAGCGCACGGAGATCGTCCACGCCGTCGTACGCGAAACGGATGGCACCCGCGGTGAACCGGGTGTTGCCGCCGGACTCGTCCTCGGGCGCGCGTTCCAGGACGATCACGTCCACACCCGATTCGCGCGCAGCGAGCGCGGCGCACATCGCAGCGTTGCCTGCACCCACCACGACGACGTCACAACGCTCCGGCAGCATCGCATCTCCGACATTATTGGATTGGTTGCGACATTGTAGAAACATGTTCTACAGTATCGCAACATGGTGAACCCGGCATACCGGGCCTTGGAGGAGCGCAAGCATGCCACGCATGAAAGGCGGGGACCTCATCTCCGATTTCCTCATCCAGGAGAAGGTGCCGTACGTCTTCGGCATCTGCGGTCACGGCAACGTGGGCCTGCTCGATGCACTGTGGGAACGGCAGGATCGCATCAAGCTCATCTCCCCCAGGCACGAACAGACGGCCGGTCACATGGCCGACGCCTACTACCGGATCGCCCACCGTCCCGTCGCGACGCTCACTTCCTGCGGTCCCGGTTCGTGCAATCTCGTGATGGCCACGGCATGCGCGTCGGCGGATTCGTCCGCGTTCTACGCCATCACGGCCAACGTCCCGACGTCGCAGTTCAATCGCGGCCCCTTCCAGGAAAGCTATCGCAACCAGGCGGCGGAGTTTCCAGTGGCGCTGCGGCCCTACGTGAAGCGCACATTCCAGCCCACGCGGGTGGACATGCTGCCGCTCGCGTTGCGCCAGAGCTACAACCTCATGCTCACCGGCCGTCCCGGTCCGGTGAATCTGGACGTCCCGTTCAATCTCTTCCAGGAAGAGGCGGACGTGACGATGCAGGCGTCCGACCAGGCTGCGGGGTTCCCGAAACCGGGCGCGTCGCCGGACGATCTGCGGAAGGTCGCCGACCTCATCGCCTCCGCCCAGCGCCCCGCCTTCTTCGTGAGCCACGGCGTGACGCTCGCGGAGGCCGGGCCCGAACTCACGGCGATCGCGGAGATGCTGGACATTCCGGTCATCACGTCTCCCAACGGACTGGGCACCGTGCCCATGCCGCATCGCCTGGCCCTGGGCTTCATCGGCCGCAACGGCACGTATCCCGCCAATCAGGTGGGGCGTCATTGCGATCTGCTCATCACCGTGGGCGCGCGCTTCGACGACCGTTCGTCCTCGTCGTGGATTCCCGGCTACTCGTGGAACATTCCGCCGACGAAACTCGTGCACGTCGACGTCGACCCATCCGAGATCGGCCGCAACTACCCGGTCGCGCTGGGCATCGTGGCCGACGCCAAGGTGTTCCTCGGGCAACTCGCCGACGAGGCGCGCCGGCGCAACCTGGACACCCGCAGCCGCTTCGCACCCTGGCTGGAACAGATCCGCGGCTGGCAGGCGGAATGGGACACCTTCACGAAGCCGGGCTTCGACATGAGCGGATCGCCGTTGCGGCCCGAACGCGTGGTGAAGGAGCTGCGCATCGCCCTGCCGGACGACGCGATCATCTCCTGCGACAGCGGCGTGCATCACAACTGGTTCATGCAGTTCTGGGAAGCCCGCCAGCCCCAGGCCATGCTCAACTCCTGGGGGTTCTCGGCGATGGGCTTCGGCGTGAGCGGCATTCTCGGCGCCAAGCTCGCGGCGCCGCATCGACCCTGTGTGGCCATCATCGGCGACGGCGGCTTCACCATGACGCCGCACGTACTCGCCACGGCGGTGGAATACGACATTCCGGCCGTATGGGTCGTGTGGAACAACTTCGCCTGGGGCGCCATCCGCGACATCCAGCACGGCATGTTCGGCGGCCGGGAGATCGGGACCGGCTTCTACGCCGGGCCGAAACGCGAGCCGTACAACCCCGACTTCGCCGCCATGGCGCGCAGCTACGGCGTGGCAGGCATCACCGTCAAGCACTCCGACCAGCTCGCCGACGCCCTGAAGCACGCCGTGGCGCTGGGCAAGCCCTGCCTTCTGGACGTGCACGTGGACGGCGAGGTCAAGCCACCCAGCACGGGCACCTGGCAGCTGCCGCCGACGCCCTACCGCGAACCCGCCTTCGGCAAGCCGGTCGTCCGGTCGTGAGCGCCGGCATGGAGCGCGTCGAGGCGCGCGCGCTCATCGGCGGTCAGTGGCGCGGAGCCGAAGCGGTCGCCGAGATCCGCGATCCCTACCGTGGGGATGGGGTGGGCACGGCTCCGGTGTCGACGCTCGCAGACCTCGACGCCGCGCTCGACTCCGCCGTGAAGGCGCGAAGCGCGGCCGCGGAACTGCCGGGCTACGAACGCGCTGCGCTGCTGCGGCGGATCGCCGCGCTGATCGAGCGCGACCGCGCGGGCCTGGCGCGGCTCATGTCCCGCGAAACCGGCAAGGCCGTGCGCGATGCCGGCGGCGAGATCGCCCGTTCCGTGGACACCTTCGCGCTGGCGGCGGAGGAAGCCATCCGCATCGAGGGCCGTCACGTTCCGCTCGACGGAAGTGCCATGGGGGCCGGCAAGCTCGCCATGCTGCTGCGATTTCCCGTGGGCGTGGTCGCGGCGATCACGCCGTTCAACGCGCCGTTCAACCTCGCCGCGCACAAGATCGCCCCCGCCATCGCCGCCGGCAACAGCCTCGTGCTGAAGCCGCCGCCACAGGCCCCGCTGATCGTTCATCGTCTGGTGGAACTGGTGGTGGAGGCCGGTGCCGCCCCAGGTACCGTGAACACGGTCTTCGGCGGTGCGGACATCGGTGCTGCCCTGGTGGCAGACCCTCGCGTCGACTTCATCACCTTCACCGGCTCCAGCCGCGCCGGTGCCGCCATCAAGGCCGCCAGCGGCCTGCGCCGGGTGGCCCTCGAGCTCGGCGGCAACGGCGCGACGATCATCCATGACGACGCCGACGTCGCGACGGCCGCCGTGACCTGCGCCCGCAACTCGATGCGCCTCGCGGGGCAGAGTTGCATCTCCGTGCAGACCGTCTTCGCGCACAGGCGCGTCCACGATGCCGTGGTCGACGCCATGGCCGCGGAGATCCGCGGCTTCGAGCTGGGCGATCCCCTGGATTCCGGCACCGACGTCGGGACGCTCATCGACGAGGCCGCCGCGCAGCGTGTCGAGCGCTGGGTCGAGGAAGCCCGCCAGAGCGGAGCCCGCGTCGTCACCGGCGGAAAGCGCCACGGCGCGGCCTACGAGCCGACGCTGCTGACGGGCGTGACCCCTGCGATGAAGGTCGTGTGCGAGGAAGTCTTCGGACCGGTCGTCAGCGTCCTCGCCTACGACCACATCGAGGAGGCCTTCGATGCGATCAACGCGGGGGCGTACGGTCTGCAGGTGGGACTCTTCACCCGCTCCAACGAAGTGACCTTCGCAGGCATCCGCGCGCTGCGGGCCGGCGGCGTGATCATCAACGGGTCGTCCACGTGGAGGACGGACCAGCTCGCCTACGGCGGGGTCAAGGCGAGCGGCATCGGACGCGAAGGCCCGCGCTACGCGATCGAAGACATGACCGAACAGCGGCTGGTAGTCTTCAATCTCTGAGACGCGGAGAGACAAATCCCATGCGCGTGCTGGTCACGGGAGGTGCGGGGTTTCTTGGCGGTGCGGCAGTGCGCGCGCTGCTTGCCCGGGGTCACCGGGTCATCGCATTCGACTCCCAGCCCGAAGCGCTTTCGCGTCTGGGCCCGAGCCCGCACCTGGTGGCTTTCCCGGGCGACATCACCGACATGGCGAACATCGCCCACGCGGTGCTGCTGCACAAGCCCGACGTCGTGATCCACTGCGCGGCCATCGTGGGGGTCGTCTCTTCCGTGGGCAGCCCGGTGAACGTCCTGCGCGTGAACGTCGAGGGTTCGCTCAACGTGTTCGAGTCCATGCGCCTCGCCGGCGTGCGCCGTTGCCTGCACGTGAGTTCCGAGGAAACCTACGGGCCGTTCCTGGCCGACCGCATCGACGAGGAACACCCGCAGCGCCCCGTCATGCCCTACGGCATCTGCAAGCTGGCGGTCGAGAACCTCGGCCGCACGTACCGGGAGCTCCACGGGCTCGAGATCGTCAATCTGCGGACCTCCTGGGTCTACGGTCCGGGGCTTCCCCGCCACCGCATCCCCAAGAACCTCGTCGACGCCGCCCTTGCCGGCCAGCCCTTGCACCTGCCGAACGGCGCGGATTTCGCGATCGACCACACGTATGTGGACGATGCCGTGGCCGCCCTGCTCGCGGCGCTGGACCGGGACAAGCTGCCTCACGACGCCTACAACGTCGCCAGCGGAACGGCCACGACCGTGGGCGAGATCGCCGCCTTGATCCGGGAACTGGTTCCGGGCGCGGATGTCTCGGCGGGACCCGGCGCGCTGCGTTTCAACGAACAACTGCCCGTCGTGCGCAAGGGTGCGCTCGACGTCTCGCGCGCGGCCGCCGATCTCGGATGGCGCCCGCGGTTCGACATGCGCGCAGGACTGGCCGCCTATATCGAGGCCTGCCGCGCCGGTCGGTGACCCGGTCCATCCGCGATGAGGCATGCCATTCGAAAGCCGCCGGTCGCGGCGTTCAAGAACACGGAGGTAAACGAACATGGCATTCGACGGCGATCAGTCCGATACCCGCAAGGCGGTGATCCGCCCCGCGGCCTCGGTGATGTGGGATGAACCCCCGGCCCACTACGGCGGCGCGTTCTCCAAGATGCTGGTCCGGCCCGAGCCCTGCGGCGCTCGCCAGCTCGACTACCGCATCTCGGTCTATCAGCCCCGCGCGTACGTCGCCCCGCACCGCCACCGCATCCAGGAGCAGGTCTATCACGTGCTCGAGGGCGAAGGGCTCATGGAGATCGAGGGGGAGCGTCAGGTGGTGCGCAAGGACGACATCGTGTTCATCCCGCCCGGTGTGGAACACGCGATCTACAACACCGGCCTCACCGATCTGCGCTTCATCGTCGTCACCTCGCCGCCGGACGAGTGAGTTCCGTTCCGTTCAGGCGGCATCCGGCAGCCCTTTCGACGAGGATTCGACGATGATTCCGATCAGAGCACTCCTGGCCACCCTGGCCCTCGGTCTTTGCGCCGCCGCCCCGGCTGCCGCGCAGGACGCCCGCGCGCTGCGCATCGGCCTGGTGACCTACCTTTCCGGACCGGGTGCCGGCCCCTATGGCATGCCTACCAGGAACGCCGCGGAGCTGCTGTTCGAGGCGCTGAA
The DNA here is from genome assembly GCA_016713305.1 of Betaproteobacteria bacterium. Classification (NCBI taxonomy): domain Bacteria; kingdom Pseudomonadati; phylum Pseudomonadota; class Betaproteobacteria; species Betaproteobacteria bacterium. The sequence continues at coordinate 14,270 of JADJPK010000014.1, read as the reverse complement.
CGCGGGCGAGGTGCCCGCTCCCCACCAGAAACGGGGCTTCGGCGGGACGCCCGTGGAGATGGTGCTGCTGGACGAGGCCGGCACCACGTCGAATGTCGTGACCCAGTACCGGAATCTCGTCACGCAGCGCAACGTGGACATGGTGATCGGGTACATCTCCAGCGGGAGCTGTCTCGCGGTCGCTCCGGTCGCCGAAGAACTGAAGACGCTCACCGTGTTCTACAACTGCGGCACGTCCCGGCTGTTCGAGGAATCCTCCTTCCGCTACGTGTTCCGCACCGCTTCACACGCCACCATGGACAGCGTCGCGGCCGCGATGTACGTGAAGCAGGCCTTGCCGCACGTGACGCGCTACGCGGGCATGAACCAGAACTACGCCTGGGGTCTGGACTCGTGGCGCGACTTCCAGGGCAGCATGAGCAAGCTGCTGCCCGGTTCCGAGGCAGTGAACTCGCAGATGCCCAAGCTCTTCGCCGGGCAGTACGGCACCGAGATCTCCGCCCTCGGCGCCTCGCGTCCGGAGGTGATCCACTCGAGCCTCTGGGGCGGCGACCTCGAGGCCTTCCTGCTGCAGGCCACCCCGCGCGCCCTGTTCGCCAAGGCCGCGCCCATCCTCGTCGTCGGCGAGAGCGAGATCTATCGCCTGGCCGCGACCATTCCCGACGGCGCCATCATCGGTGCCCGGGGGCCGCACGGTGTCTTCGCGCCCGACAACGCGTTGAACCGCTGGTTCAAGGCGGCCTACGCGAAGAAGCACGGCCAGGTGCCGGTGTTCCCGTCGTATCACATCGTGCAGGCGATCCTCGGCGCGAAGGCCGCGTACGAGAAGGCCCAGGGCGCGGGAAACCGGGTGCCGTCGACGGAGGACATCGCGGCCGCCTTCGAACGCCTGTCGTACGAGACGCCCAGCGGCACGACACGCATGACGCTGGGCAAGGGACATCGGGGCATTCAGGATGCGGTCTACGGCACCGTCAGGAACTCCGGAGGCAAGGCGACCGTGACGAACGTCATCCGCTTTCCGGCAGACACCGTGAACCCGCCCGACGGCGTGAAGAGCGAGGACTGGGTGCGTTCGGGCCTGGGCAGATAACGCAGCGCACGGGCCTGCCCTGCCGCCCTGGAGCGTGCCGGTGCGGTCAGTAGAGCGCGTCGATCTGCGCTTCCGCCTCCAGCCAGTCGTCCATTTCCCGGCCGGCCTCGAAACCGCGCCGCTCGGCGATGAAGTAGGCGGCCATGGCGATCATCTCTTCGCGGCTGGCCTGCGCCTCGGACGTATCGGTGGCAGCATCCTCACGTTGCGTCGCGGTCTTCCTGCGCGCAGGCGTCTTGGCCCGCACAGGGGGGCTGCGCAACGCCCGCGAATCGGCGGCCCTGCTGCCGCCCTTCTCGATGAGGTGATCCGTCATTTGCGTTCTCCCGGAAGTTTCCTGGAAAGGGCCCACCACCACGCCAGTACCGCAGCGAGCATGAGCCAGCACAGCCCGGGCTCGGGTACGTCGTAGTCGTTCAGCAGAAAGATGTTGGCGCCGATCATGAAGCTGCCCGGACTCGCCTGCGGTCCGTCGAGCCACACGTCGGTCAGACTCACCGGACGCCCCAGCCGGTCGGCGTCGAACGCGATGATCGCGTCCACGATGTTGCTCCCCCGCGTGCCGAACACCGTCTGCCAGACGTCGGTACTGGGAATGTTGCGCACCTTGACCGGCGCCGTATCCGCAGCCGGAGACCGAGGGTCGACCACGTAGAAATTGAAGAGGAAGTCGTCGCCTCCGCCCACCGCACCGTCGGCCCCGCGTTGCAGATACGCCACCCCCAGGGCGTCGTCCCAGGCGAGCTGACGCTGCCGCTCCTCCGGTTCGGCGAGCTGCACCATCACGGCTTCGAGGTTCGCGTAACCGATGCTCGCGGCCACTTCCCGCGTGGGCGCCTGGGAATAACCCTGCCAGGGCGCATCGAACGGACCGTCCAGCAGGAACGGGCCGTCCGACCTCACGAAAGGATTGTTGAGGGCGCTCGTGAGGTTGAGCGACAGGTCATCCTTGCGATCGTCGTCGCTCGACCCGGGCAAGGGATCGTTCGGATCCAGGTGATACATCGGCGCCGCTTCGCCAGGCAACTGGCTCGGAAGCGATGCGGTCAGCCGGCCGAATCTTCCGCTGGGATCCACCACGCGGTCGGCCAGGTTCGGGTGACCGAGTCCGATCGCGTGCCCCAGTTCGTGCAGCAGGATCGACTGGACGTCGAAGCGCAGGCCATTCGCGAAAGTGGCCGAGTCGCCCTTCTGCATGGGGGACAGGTTGCCGAGGGGGCGGCCGTTCGCGTCCTCGTTGGGGGACAGCAGGCTCCACGTGTTCACGGCCGACTGCATCGCCGCCCTCTGCCCGGCATTCAAACCGATGCCGACGACCCCCAGGTCGAGAATGAGCCGGTTGTTCGTGTCCCGCACCGGAATGCCGGTGATGGGATCCCGGCGCAGATACTGATCGGACCAGAAGAACGCCCTGGGCGTGCCCCCCGCGTTGCGCTGGTCGCCGATCAGTGCGAAAGCGCCGGCATCCGCCGCTCCTCCAAGCAAACCTGCCAGCGCCACGCATGCGCAGATGCGCTCCGGCCAGCGTTCGTCCACGATCCTCTTCATCCGTCGTCTCCCCTGGGCACGGGTGGAAGACTCGAAACGGCCCACTCGCACCGGGAATTGGACGCTTGCAGCGTGGCGTGGAAAACTCGTGCGAACACGAGTGACATAAAGGACACGGAGAACATGGTGACTGGAAGAAGCGGCCCCGATGCGGCCGGAGGTTCCCGGCCGCATCATGGTCGGACGCCTGGCGAAGAGCCGGCACGCACCCGGGACGGGGGCACCGTCGAGGGATCGCCGCCTCCCCGGGGTCTGACGCCGGTGCTTCTCCCCGCGCCGCGCACACGCACGAAGAATCCGGTATTTTCGGAGTTTTCCCCAGGCAGCCCCCCATGACCCGATCCGCCCGTTTTTTTCCCTACCTGCAGCACACGCCCGTTTGCGCCGAGGCCCCGGTGGCCGACGCCAGCGTCGCGATCATCGGCCGCACGACGCTCGGCAAGGGCGCGCGGTTCGGCTCGCTCGCCACCCTCCGCGCCGACGGCCATCACATCACGGTGGGCGACGACTTCTGGATGGGGGCCCGTTCCACCATCCACATTGCGCACGAGGTGCTCCCGGCCGTGGTAGGCCATGGCGTCACGGTCGGCTACAACACGACGGTGCATGCGTGCACGGTGGGGAACGGCTGCGTCATCGAAGACAACGTGGTGATCCTGGACGGCGCCGTGGTGGGTGACAACTGCGTGGTGGCGGCCGGCTCGGTGGTGTTTCCGCGCGCCCAGCTGCCCGCCGGGCACTACTGCGAGGGCAGCCCGGCCAAGCCGGTGCGCGAACTCACGCCCGAACAGGTGAAGGCGGCGCGGGAACGGCTGCGCGGGCTGTCGCTACCCGCGCGTGTCCTCCCGCCCGCGGGCCTGCCCCCTCGTCTAGGCAGTTCGAACTTCATCGCGCCCACATCGGTGCTGGAGGGCCGCATCTCGCTCGCGCCCGATGCCAGCATCTGGTACGCCTGCGAACTCCGGGCGGGCGAACACGAGATCTCCGTGGGCGAAGGGACCAACGTGCAGGACAACACGGTGATCCTGGCCAACCACGGCCCGGTCCGCATCGGTGCCGGCGTCACGGTCGGGCACAACGTGTTGATCCAGACCGCCGACATCGGCCACAAGGCCCTGATCGGCATCGGCAGCGTGCTGGGTGCGGGGACGGTGGTGGAGGACGACGTGCTGCTCGCGGCGGGAAGCGTCACGCTGCCCGGGCAGCGTCTCACGGCGGGAAGCATGTGGGCCGGCCGGCCCGCGCGGAAGCTGGGACCGCTGGACGACGCCAAGCGCCACATCATCACGTACGGCGCGAAGCATTACGTCGACTACAACCACGACTATCTGGGGACCTCGCAGCATCGCTGATGCAGCGGCTATCGGTGGCAGTCCGCCCGGACGGGCTCCGGCGGTCCGCCGACTGCCGGCCGCCCCGCGGGTACCTGCGTCGCGGCCACGGGCAGCGACCGGCCCCTCGGCGGGCTCAGGCCGCCCCCGGCGGTTGTGCCTCGCCCTTCTGCGGCTGGACGGTCGCCGCCACGTGATCCAGCCAGGACTGCAATCGCTGGACGCAGGCGCTGCCGGCAAGGTCCACTTCGAGCGCGGGTGCGAAGATCCGGAACTTCTCGACAGCCGCGGCGAGCACGGCATGGAGCACGGCCAGCCCGGGCGGCGCTGCCGTGGGCAGTTGGGCCGCCACCGCCAGCAACGAGGCGTGACCCGGGTCGCGCGCGACATCGACGGATACGAGCGCGTCGGCGAGCCTGACGGCGGATAGAACGACTTTCGCGTCGCCGTGCCCCCCGCCCGTGTCGGCCATGCAGGCGACCACGCCCGCCGGCAGACCCCAGACGCCTCCCACGGCAGATCCGAGTTCCGCCAGCGAGACGCCCAGCACGGTCCTCGAGGCTTCCTCCTCGGAGGCGCCACTCTGCACGAGGCGTTCGATCTCCTCGAAATCGTCGTCGAAGTAGTAGAGGGCCAGCATGCGCCCCAGATTGCGCAGCATGCCCGCCAGAAATGCCCCTTCCGGATCCTTGACCTTGAACTGCGCAGCCACGTGGCGTGCGAGGAGGCCCGTGATGAACGCTGCGACCGACTCGTCGCGCAACCGCTGCTTGTCCTTCTTTCCGGCAAAGTGGCCGAAGCAGGCCAGTCCGTTGCAGGTGAGCCTCACCTGTTCCACGCCCATGATGCTGATGGCGTCGCTCACCGATTTCACCCGGCCCGAGCCGCGGGCGAAGTAGGACGAATTGGCGAGCTTGAGCAGCCGGCTCGTCAGGGCGTAGTCCCGCAGCACGACCGCGGCCAGGCGGGAGACCGGCGAGTCCTTCTCCCCGGAGGTGAGCTGGTTCACTTCGGCAAGCGTGCGGGAGATGGCCGGGAAGTCGCCGCGCCGCTCGATGCGTTTCAGCACGAAAGCGAGCGTCCCGTGCAGCACGGCCGTCTTCTCCCCCGCTTCGTCCCGCACTCTTTCCCATGCGGCGCAGAGGGCGACGTGCATCTCCCGCGCGTTGGCGTAACGATCCTGGGGGTTCTTGCGCGTTGCCTTGGCAATCACGGTCCCCAGATGCCCGCCGGGATCGATGCTTCCCAGCGCCGCGAGATCCGGGTCCGTGGACCGGATCGCATCCACCATCTTCTCCCGGGTGGACACGGGGACTGCCCGGTTGCCTGTCAGCAGTTCGTAGAAGATCTGCCCCAGCGCATAGACGTCCGTGCGCGCATCCACGCCCCGGCCGTCGAAGTATTCGGGCGCCATGTACGACAGCGTGCCGGCGACCTTGTCCGTCGCGACGTTCTCGCCCACGGACCGGGACAGATCGAAGTCCATCACCCGCGGTTTGCCCTCGGCATCGCGCATGATGTTGTTGGGGTTGAGATCCAGGTGCAGGATGCCCTTGGCGTGCGCGTAGGCGATCGCGTCGACGATCTGCACCATGGTGCTGCAAGCCTGTCCCACGGCCAGGTGTCCGCCGTCGGTTTCATGCCGCAGGACCGCGCCTTCGAGGTGTTCGAAGACCAGATAGCGCAGGTTGTGGAAGCGCCCCGTCTCGTACAGGGCGACGATGTTGGGGTGCCGCAGCTGCGCGAGATTGCGCGCCTGGGGCGAGACTTCGCCCTGCTCGTCGGTCAGCCCGGGGATCTCGCCGTTCAGCTTGATCGCCACCAGGCGGTCCAGGTCCGGATCGCGCGCCAGGTAGACGGCGCCCTGGCTGCCACGGCCCAGGAGGCGAATCACGACAAAACGGCCCAACTTCATGGCGGGGACGGGGGTCACGGGTCCGATTTCTTGATCGTTCGGGAAGTCCCTGGCAATCGGGACACCCTGTCATTAACGGCGGCCCCGGACCTCTCTTCAACCAAAAAAGCCGCGATCCCGCTCCCCGTCGGCCTGCGCGCGGACGGGACCCCGCCAGCTGTCAGCGGACCGGGAAATCGACCCGCTTGATGAACACGATCCTGCCCTTGTCGTTGCGCACGATGTTGTAGCCGTGCAGCCCGTCGCCGAACTCGTCGAACTCGTAGGTGCCTTCCACGCCCTGATACCCCTTCACCGCGAGAATGGACTTGCGCACCGCCTCGGGCTCGGTGTTTCCCGCCTTGCCGATGGACTGGGCCAGGACATGCATGGCGTCGTAGGCCCACGCCGCGTAGGTGTCGGGATTCATGCCGAACCGGTCCCGGTACTTCTTGGTGAAGGAGCGCGTGATGTCGTTGGCGTCCGTCGTGAAGTCCGTGATGGCGTACGAGCCGTGCAGCGCCTCGCCGGCCAGGTTGAGCGTGGTGACCGCGATGGTCGTGGGGGAACCCACCCAGACCACGTTCACGCCGAGCTGGCGCAATTGCTTGGCGAAGATCCCCTGGTCGGGCGGGTTGGTCATGTAGGTGGCCAGGAGATCCGCCCCGGACTTCTTCACGGCCAGCACGATGGGGGTGAAGTCCTGGGAATTGTTCGTGTATCCCTGGGTCAGCACCGGTTCGATGCCTTGGGACTTCAATGCGGCCATGAGGGCCGTCTTGCCACCGGACCCGAAGGCGTCGGTGGAATGGACGATGGCCCACTTGCGCAGCTTGAGCGTGTTGACGCCGAAGTCGGCGATGACCCGCGACGAGTAACTGTCGTTCGGCCGGGCCCGGAATACCCAGCGGTTGTTCACGTGGGTGAGGCTCACGTCGCTGCCGCCGATCATGACCGGGACCCCGGCCTTGGCGATGGTGGGCGAAGCCGCCTGGATCTGCGTGCTGCGGATCGGGCCGATGACGCCTGCGACACCCCCTTCGGCGAAGAGCTTGGAGAACGCCAGCACGGTGCCCGGATTGGTCGACGCGTTGTCCTCGATGCGCAGTTCGACCGGCTTGCCCAGCACGCCGCCACCCTTGTTGATCTCGTCCAGCGCCAGGCGGATGCCGTTCACGGTGAACTGTCCTGCCTCGGCCTGCGACCCCGTGATCTCGTTGACCACCCCGATGCGGACGACGTCGGCGGCGCCCGCGGCGGAAAGCACGCCGAGACCGGCGAGCAACGCAAGGAACAGACGTTTCATCTTCTTCTCCCCGTGAATGAAGTCATTGCCGTTGCGGCCGTCACCGCGCTTCGAGCGGCGGCCGGTGTTGCACCCAGGGCCTGGCGATCTCGAACGCACGGCACGCCTGCAACAGCCTCAGGTCCTGGAAGCGTCCGGCTGCGATCTGCAGTCCCACCGGCCGGCCGTCGGACGTGAACCCGCAGGGGCACGTGGCCGCCGGAAATCCGGTGAGATTGAACGGATAGCTGAAACCCGCCCACCGCAGCCAGTCCCAGGGGTGCTGCTCCCAGTGCGCGGGAATCAGCCGCGTGGCATCGAAAGCCGCCACCGAAAGCGCGGGCGTCACCAGGAGATCGTAGCGCTCGAAGAACGATCGCATGCGGTCGTAGTAGGCCAGCCTCTGGCCCTGGGCTTGCCCGATCTGCACCGGCGTGTACTGGAGCCCGTGGCGCGTCAGCGCCACCAGGCCGGGGTCCAGCCGCTCGGCCCACTCGTCGAGCAGGTGGCCGATCATGCCGGCGAAACCGGAGGTGAACAGGCAATGCTCCATCTCGATGGGATCGCCCCAGCCCGGGTCCACTTCCTCCACCGCGCAGCCCAGTTCCTCGAAGGCCGCCACCGCCTTGCGCACGGGCCCGGCAACTTCGTCGTCGACACGCAGATAACCCAGGCCGGGGCTGAAGGCCACGCGCAGTCCCGCGATGCCTTCGTCCAGCCGCCCGGCGTAGTCATCGGGCGCGCCTTCCAGGCTCCATCCGTCGCGGTCGTCGGGTCCGGCCATCGCCTGCAGCATCAGGGCCGCGTCGCCGACCGTGCGGGTGATCGGACCGACGTGGGAGATGAGTCCGTTGTTGGGCATGGGCCAGTACGGAATGCGCCCGAAGGACGGTTTCAGGCCGACCACCCCGCAGAACGCGGCCGGCATGCGGACCGATCCCGCGCCGTCGGAGCCCTGGTGCAGGGGTCCTATGCCCGCCGCGGCACAGACCGCTGCCCCGGCGCTCGACCCGCCGGCGTTGGTGCCATGCTTCCAGGGATTGTGGGTGATGCCCGTCACGGGGCTGTCGCCATTGCCCTTCCAGCCCAGTTCGGGAACGGTGGTCTTGCCGAACATGATCGCACCCGCATCGCGCAGGCGCTCGACGTGCAGATGATCCATGTCCGGCACGCGGTCGCGGAAGAGCGCCGAGCCGCTCATGGTCCGCACACCGCGGGTGAGCGCGACGTCCTTGATCGTGACCGGGATCCCGTGCAGCGGTCCGAGCCTCTCGCCCCGCATGACCGCGGCTTCGGCCCGCCGCGCCCCCTCGAGGGCGGCCTCGAACGTCGGCGTGCACAGGGCATTGAGGGACGGTTCGAGCGCTTCCATGCGCGCCACCGTGGCACGCATGAGTTCCACCGGCGACACCTCGCGGTGGCGGATCAGGCGGACCAGATCCGCGGCCGGAACGAAAGAGAATTCCTCGTGGGACACCGCCGTTCTCCTCATCGACTCTGCCACCGTGCCGCCCGGAGCCCCCGGGCATTCCCGGACCTGTCCGCGGCCTCCTCCGGAATCGGCTCCGATCGCCGCAGCCCCGGGACGGTGCGCTGCGACACCCGCCGCCGGCCGCGGATGGATGGGTCCATTCCCTGCCCCGGGCCGGGCCCGCTCAGGGACCCGGGTTCGGGTATCGCGTCTGGATCTGCCTGATCTGCGCCAGGGTGTCCGCGTCCAGTTCGAATTGCGCCGCTGCGATGTCTTCCTGGAGCTGCGCCATCGTGGTCGCACCGATGATCGACGACCCCAGGAACCACCGGCTCGCCACGTAACCGAGCGCGAGCTGCACCAGCGTGATCCCGCGTTCGCGGGCAAGCGCGGCGTAAGCCTCGGCGGCTTCCGCCACCAGCGGCGGACGGAAGCGCACGCCCAGCGAATCGAACAGGGTGAACCGCGCTCCGGCGGGCTTCGCGCCACCCAGATACTTGCCCGAAAGAATGCCTGCAGCAAGGGGACTGTAGGCGAGCAGCGTCATGTCCTCGCGGAACAGCACCTCGGCCAGATCGTTGTCCACGTTGCGCGACACGAGGCTGTAGCTGTTCTGGATCGTGACCGGGCCCGGCACGCCAAGCTCCCGGGCGACACGGCGGAACTCGCACACGCCCCAGGCGGTCTCGTTGGAAAGCCCGTAGTGGCGGATCTTGCCGGCACGGATCAGCGCGGCCATGCCTTCCACCTGCTCCGCGATGCCGGGGCCCTCCTTCTCCTTCGACGGATCGAACTCGATACCGCCGAACATGGGCACGTTCCGCTGGGGCCAGTGGATCTGGTAGAGATCGATGTAGTCCGTGCGCAGGCGCTGCAGGCTCGTGTCGGCCGCCTCGGCGATCACCTCGCGCGTGAGGTCCGTGCGCCCGTTGCGGATCCAGTCGCGCCGGCCGGGTCCGGCCACCTTCGTGGCGACGTAGACGCTGTCCCGGCGCTGGCGTGCGAGCCAGGAACCCAGATAGCGTTCCGTGCGGCCCTGCGTCGTGCCATTGGGCGGCACCGGATACATCTCGGCCGTGTCGATGAAGTTGATGCCCTGGCCGATGGCGTGGTCGAGCTGCGCGTGGGCCTCCGCCTCGGTGTTCTGTTCGCCCCAGGTCATGGTGCCCAGGCACACCTGGGAAACGCGCATCCCGGTACCCGGGAGGGTGCGGTATCTCATCGAAGCTCTCCTCCTGCCATTTCTCGTATGCCGCTCCATCGCGGACGCGCGGCGCGTACTCCGGCCGGGAAGGTACCGGATCCTGCTCCTGTCCGGAAACCGTCCCCGCTGCGGGAGGCCGATGATTGCACATCGCCGGACACGATCCGACAACGGATTCGAGAGCGGTGGACAGCCGTCACCGTCGTACCCGGGACATCAGGATCCGCACGGCGTCCCCCCTCCGCCGGACTTGCATGTCATCGACACGCTTCGGGGCCTTTTCTTGCGCCGTCCTCTGGGGCAGCATGCGGGCCTCGCGGTGACGCGCCGGACGGCACCCGCGCCACTCTTCGGCACCCTTCAGAATTGGGAGACCCCCGTGACGACACGCCCTGCCGCGCGCCTTGCCATGCTCGCCGCCGCCCTGATGACGGCCCTGGCCGTTCCGCCAGCCTTTGCCGATGCCGCGGACAACGCCATCGTGCAGGCGCTCGAGAACAGCCAGCGCGACAAGAAGGGCGTGACGATCTACCTCGACTCCCACACACTTTCGGGCGGCGTGATCCGGCTGGAAGGCCAGGAGTGGGTGGAACTGCGCAATCAGCAGTGGGGACGCATCGTCGTCCGCATCTCGCGCATCAGTGCCGTCGCCGCGCAGTGACGCGCCCGGTGGCGCAGCACCGTTTCGTCTGACGGGCGGCGGCCTGCGGCGCCTGCGACGCTCTCCGTTGCCGTTCGTCCCCTCCCGCTGCCCCGCGCGAAGCGAATGACGCTCGCCCGGCTCATTCTTTCGTTCGTCCGCGGGCACGTGCGGGCGTATGCGTCTGCCGCCGTCATGCTGGCCGGTATCGCGTTGCTCACCGTGTGGCTGCCGCGCCAGATCGGGCACGTGGTCGATGCGCTGGTGGCGCACCGCCTGGACACGCGCCAGCTGTGGATCGAGGTGGGCTGGATCCTCGCGGCCGGCGTCGCGATCTACGGCCTGCGCGTGGCGTGGCGCATCCGCCTGTACTCGGCGTCGTACCGCATGGGCGTGGAGCTGCGCCGGCGGCTCTACGACAAGCTGTCGCGCCAGGGACCCCGCTTCTACCAGACCCGGCGCACCGGCGACCTCATGGCGCTCGCCACGAACGACGTCGATGCCATCGAGATGGCGGCCGGCGAAGCCGTCCTGGCCGGTTTCGACGGCACGCTCACGTTCATCCTCGTGGTGATCGCCATGGTGGCCGGCGTGGACGGCCGGCTCGCCCTGGTGGCCATGCTGCCCTTTCCGTTCATGGCATTCGCGTTCTGGCGGATCTCCACCCAGGTCCACGACCGGTCCCGCGATGCCCTGCAGCGTTTCGCGGATCTCAACGATCACGTGCAGGAAACGGTCACCGGCGTGCGGACGCTGCGCGCCCTCGGGCTCGAGCTTCGCAGCAGCGCACGGTTCTCCGATCTGGCCGGCGCCGCTGCCGAGGCGAGCTTCCAGTCCCAGCGCTGGGAGGCGGCCTACGAACCGGCCGTGGGTACCACGCTGAGCGCCGCGATGGTGCTGTCGCTGGCCTTCGGTGGCTGGCTCGTCTGGCACCAGGAGCTCACCCTGGGCGAGCTCACGAGCTTCGGCCTCTATCTGGGCCAGCTCATCTGGCCCATGTTCGCGGCGGGTTGGGTGCTCTCGCTGTGGGAACGGGGACGTGCGGCGTGGACCCGCGTCAGCGCGGTGCTCGACGAGCCTCTGGCCGTGGACGACCACGGCGATATCGCGGAACCGCCGCGCGGAGACATCGACATCGCCGGCGTGTGCTTCTCGTATCCCGGTGCGGCGGTGCCGGCGCTGGACGACGTGTCGCTGACACTCCCGGCCGGAACCACGGTCGGCGTCGTCGGGCCCACGGGGGCCGGCAAGAGCACGCTGGTGAAGCTGCTTCTGCGCCAATGGACGCCGGATGCCGGCCGCATCCGCTGGGCCGGCACGGACCTGGACCGCTTCACGTTGCAGGCGCTGCGCTCCGCCATCGCATGGGTTCCGCAGGAGCCCATCCTGTTCTCGGCCAGCGTGGCGGAGAACATCGCTCTCGGGAATCCCGCGGCAACGCGGGAGGAAATCGAGCGCGCCGCGAGAATCGCCGCCATTCACGACGACATCGAGCGCTTCCCCGGCGGTTACGAGACGCCGGTCGGTGAACGGGGCCTCACGCTGTCGGGTGGGCAGCGCCAGCGCGTCGCGATCGCCCGCGCCCTGCTCACCGATGCGCCGCTGCTCCTGCTCGACGACGCGCTGTCGGCCGTGGACGCGGAAACCCAGCATCGCATCCTCGCGGAACTGCGGCGGGAGCGTGCCGGCCGGACGGTGCTGATCGTGAGCCATCGCCTGTCCACGCTCGCCGACGCCGACGACATCGTGGTGATGCGCCATGGGCGAGTGACCGAACGGGGCACCCACGCCGGCCTGCTGGGCCGGGGCGTGGAGCACAGCTGGTACGCGCAGCAGTGGCGGATCCAGCAACTGGAGGCCTCGCTCGATGCCGCCTGACACGTCCTCCACCGGGCGCGAATCCACGGGCAGCCGCGCCCGCGCGCTGCTGTGGCGCGCCGCGAAGCCCGAGAGCCGACACTTGTGGCTCGGTCTGCTTTGGCTCGCGGTGGCCGGTGCGCTGGACGCGCTGGGACCGGCGCTCGGCAAGGCCTTCATCGACCGCCACCTGGTGCCACGGGATCCTGCCGTGGGCTCCATCGTGGGTCTTCTGGGCGGCGCGCTCGTGGCCGGAGTCACCGCGAGCTGGATCCGCTATTTCCAGCTGGCGCGCCTGGCGGGCCTCGCCATGCGATCGGTCCGGCGCATCCGGGAATCGGTCTACGGGCACGTGCTGATGCTGCCCATCGCGTACTTCGACCGCGCGATCACCGGGCAGCTCGTGAGCCGCGTCACCAACGACACCGAGGCGGTGAAGCAGCTCTACGTGCAGGTGCTGTTCGTGATGCTCGACTGCGTCATCATGGTCACGATGCTGCTGGCGACCATGGCCTTCCTGGACCTGCGGCTGATGGCCATCGTCGCCACCCTGATCCCCGCCGTGTTCGTGATCGTGGCGCTGTACCGCCGGCTGTCCGCCCCGGCCGTGGCCCGCACGCGGGAGCTGCGCAGCGAGCTCAACGTGCAGACCGCGGAATCCATCGGCGGCATGGCGGTGCTGCAGGTCACGGGCGCCACGGCGCGCTACGGCAAGCGTTACGCGGGCATCAACGAGAACCACTTCGGGTCCTGCGTGCGCGAACTCAAGGCCAACGCCTGGCTGCTGCGCCCCGCTCTCGATCTGCTCAACGTCGCCATGCTGGCGGCCGTCGTGCTGGCCTTCGGTCTGCGCGGAGAGGGCGGCGCCCTGAGCGCGGTGGAAGTGGGCGTGCTGTACGCGTTCGTGAGCTACATCGGCCGCGTCACGGAACCGCTCATTCAGCTCACCACCCAGTTCTCGCTCCTGCAGCAGGCGATCATCGCGGCCGCGCGCGTCAACACGCTGCTCGACGAGGCGGAAGCGGAACGGCCGCAGGCCGCCGGCGAGGTGACACGCGGGGCGGTCGACATCGAGCATCTCGACTTCGAATACGTGGCCGGCCAGCCGGTGCTGCGGGACGTGTCGCTTTCCATCGCCCCCGGCGAATTCATCGGCATCGTGGGGCCGACGGGCTGCGGCAAGAGCACCCTGCTCTCGCTGCTGCTGCGGTTCTATCCCGTCACGCGGGGGCGTCTTGCGATCGACGGACACGCCATCGGCGATCTCGACGAAACCCGCTTCCGCGAGCGCGTGGCCCTGGTCCCGCAGGAGCCGTTCCTGCTCGCGGCCAGCATCCGCGACAACATCGCGATGGGCAGGCCGCTGGATGACTCGCGGATCGAGTCCGCGGCACGCGCGGCCGGTGCGCACGAGTTCATCGCCCGGCTCGCGCAGGGCTACGACACCGTGGTGGGCGAAGGCGGAGCCCGCCTCGCGGTCGGCGAGAAACAGCTCATCGCCATCGCGCGCGCGCTCGCCGGAGAACCGCGCCTGCTGATCCTGGACGAGGCCACGTCCCACATCGACACGGAGACGGAACAGACCGTCCAGCGCGCGTTGGACCACCTCCACGGCCGCCTCACCATCGTCTCGGTGGCCCACCGCCTCTCCACCATCCGCGATGCCGACCGCATCGCCGTGTTCAGCCACGGCCGCCTGGCCGAACTGGGCAGCCACGACGACCTGATGGCCATCGAGGACGGGCTCTATCGCCGCCTCGTGGAGCTGCAGCAGCTCGTCTCCGATACGCGCGAATAGGCGGCAGAACCGCCTGTCCGGGTTGGCACATCGTTCGCGATTGATGCAAGTCAATATCCCCGGGTCCGGCTGGCGGTCTACTGTCGGTGCGCTGCCGTGACAGGCAGTCCGGAACCAGGGCCGGGCATGTGCAGCGCGACTGACCATGA